>NZ_CAKKTL010000003.1:0-30656 GCF_920664355.1 Protofrankia sp. CiP1_Cm_nod2 | reverse complement strand
CCAGGCCGGTCATGAGCGGCTCCTGGATGCGGCCGTCGTCCGTGTCACGGTCCGTGCCGGCGCCGGGCCGGCGTCGCCGGCCGCGGATGGGGCGAGAACATGGCGCAACGCCGCCTCGAGCTCGGGGAAGCTGAAGGTGAACCCGGTGTCCGACAGGCGTGCCGGCAGCGCGCGGGTGCTGCGCAGCAGGGTTTCCTCCGCGAAGGAGCCGAGCGCCTTGCGCAGGACGAACGGCGGCACGGCCAGCACAGCCGGCCGGCCCAGGACACGGCCGAGGGTGCGGGTGTACTCGGCGTTGGTCACCGGGTTCGGCGCGACGGCGTTGACCGGCCCGGACACCTCCGGATGCTCCAGGACGTGCTGGCATGCCCGGGCCGTGTCCAGCCTCGTCACCCACGACAGGTATCGGCGGCCGCGGCCGACGCGCCCGCCCAGGCCGCGCCGGAACCGCGGCAGGAGGAAGCGGAGCATGCCCTGGTCCGGGGCCTGGACCACGCCGACGCGCAGGTTGACCACGCGCAGGCCGCCGTCGGCGGCGACCATCGCGGCGGCCTCTCTGTCACGTCCGAGTTCCGCGAGGAAGCCCTGCCCCGGTGGGCTGTTCTCCGTCAGCGTCTCGTCGGTGTGCCCGAGGCCGTAGTAGCCGATCGCCGCCGCGTTCACCAGGGTGCGCGGGGCGTACCGGCCGGTGGCCAGCTGTTCGGCGAGACGCCGTGTCACATCCACCCGGGACGACCGGATGCGGTGGCGTACCTGCGGATCCTCCCAGCGGCCGAGGATGTTCTCGGCGGCGAGGTGCACCACGGCCTCGGCCTGTTCCAGGGCCGCGGGGTCGACCGAGCCGGTCGCGGGGTCCCAGCGTGCCTCGTCGGGAGCGGCCGGCTCCCGACGGACCAGGCGTACGACGTCGTGCCCGGACGCGCGCAGCAGCGGCACGAGATCGTTACCAAGACGCCCGGAGGTACCCGTCACCGCAATGATCATTGCTTTTCCTTCTCCCTCTCATGACACCGCCAGTCGCGTCCGCCACTCACAGGGCCGTCGCGGCAGCGCAGTCCAGGGCGAGCCCGGCTATTGCCAGGGCGAGGCGCAGCCGGTTGCCCCACGCCCAGCGCCGCCGTACCGCCTCCCAGTTCGGCGGCGGATGGCCGGGATCCCAGGAGCGGATCCGGCGGTTCAACGCGACATTGATACTTTCCGAAACAATGCCTACACCTGCCGTGCAGAGGAGCCCGGCGCCGAAGAGCACCTGGGAGGCGGTCGAGTGCGCGGTCACGATCGCGGCGATCGTGACCAGTGCCTTGACCCTGGCCAGCCAGGGCATGAACGGGTCGAACCTGTCGTCGAGAAACGTCAGGGTGGGGACGTACCGGCCCGCCGGCAGCGAGGCGAAATACGGTATGACGGCTTTCTCCACCGCGAGCAGCGCGCCGGCGAGCAGCCCCGCGCCGATCACCACCGCCACCGCGATCGTCCCTGCGAGCACCGGTCACCCTCGCTGGTCCGCCGGGCGCACCGCGACCTCGTACACCGCGCGCTGGAACGTCCGCTCCAGATACGGCACGAGCGGCCCGGTACGCGCGGTGTGGGCGGGGTCGCTGACCCAGGCCGTGAAACGGCGCTCGTCCTCCCATTCCGCTAACAGCAGGTAGCGACTGCTCCCCGGCTCGCGCAGGAGCTCGTCGGCGATGTGCCCGTCGACGCCGCGCATCTGCACCGCGACCTGGCGGTATGCCTCCTCGAACTCCTGCTCGCCGCCCTCGGGAGCCTCCGTGTACAACATCACTCTGATGCTCATGCGTCCTCCGTCGACGTCGGACACGGGCCGGTTATCGCGTCCCGTACCTCGTAGACGCGCCGCTGCGCGTCCTCCCGCAAGTCACGCAGCGCGGTGGTGAGCCGTTCGCGGTAATCACTGCCGCCGAACGCCTCCAGGCGCTGCCGGTCCGCCCAGTCGCTGGTGATGACGTACGTACGCGGATCGGTGAGATCGCGGATGAGCGCCTGGCCGAGGTTTCCCGCAACCTGCGCGATTTCCTCGGCCGCTTCGCGCCAGGCCCGCTCGAACGCGTCCTCGCAGCCCGGACGCACCCGCATCCGTAACTCCGCCCTGATCATGCCTGTCATCCCCGCCCCCTTCGGCGACACCGGTCCCTCGGAGTTCAGCCGTCGGTGACGTCGACGAAGACGTCGACGAAACGGCGCGGCCCTGACCCGCGGGCGTGTTTTCGCGCCCGGATGATGCCGGGTCAGGGATGCACGGCCGTACAGCTGAAGCTGAAAACGTCCGCGGTGCGCACTTGTGGCCCACGGCTCCCACTGGGACGTGTTCCACGCTACGGGCGGCCGGCGGCGGCGTCTTCCGGCTCAGGTCTGGCTTTTCGACATCCATCCTGGGACGGAGACGTGCTGTTTCCCAGCCCGCGGCCTTTCCGCCCGAAGTCCTGCTGACCTGGGATTCCGGGACGCGGCACGGCACCACCAGCCTGCTGGTACCACCCGCTTACGACGAAACGCCTACGACGAAAGTCGTAGGCCGCAGGTCGCCACCAGCGCGGCAGCGGGCCCGCCGAACCGCCCGTGAACGCGGACGAACCATCCCATCGGCATCGGCATCGGCGCCTGCCACCCGCATCCGGCGTAGGCGAACTACCGCGCCTGCGGGGCCTGCGCACGGCCGGGCCGGCATACGGTCGACCACGGTACGACAGATGGGGACGGGATGGTGACGAACCGTCGGACAGGCCGGCGGCCAGGCAGGTGCCGCGCGGACCGGGAGGGTGCACGTGCCTCGACGAGATGGCCGGCCGGAGACGGTGGTCGCCGTCGCCGCCACCGTCGGTGCCGGGCTCGTCGGTGCCGCCATGGCCGAACGGGTGTGGGTGGGCCTGGCGCTGCTCGTGTTCGTACTGTACGTCGCCCTGGCCACCGTGAACCTGCGGCTCGGTATCGCCCTGTGGGCGCCGACGCTGTTCTTCGAGGCCGTCCCGGCCCTCAACCTCGGCGCGAAAGCGGCCGGTCTGGTCATCATCCTGCGCTGGCTCACGGCGCTGGGAAGACCGGCACAGGAGCCGGCGGGACGGCCGGGGCACGGAGCGCGGGGGCCGGCAGAGCAGGCAGGGCTGACAGGGACGGCAGGGACGGCAGGGCTGACAGCGGAGTACGGGGCACGGTGGGCGGCGGGACGGGGCGTTGGCTTCCGCGCTCTCCGGCAGCGGCCGGGGCTCGTCATCGTGGGCGTGCTGCTGCTGGTGTGGCTGTCGCTGTCGCTGCTGTGGGCTGTCGACATCGGGGCGGCCGCCACCGACCTGTGGCACTGGTGGGCGCTGGTAGTGATCTTCGTTGTGGTGGGCACGGCAATGGCTGACGTGGGGGCCGTGCGCATGGCCAGTGGCGCGTTTCTCGCCGGTGCGGTGCTCTCGGTGGCCGTCGGCCTGGCCGGCGCCGGCCCGTGGCCGAGCAACCCCGCGGACACGGCCGGGGCCACCCGGCTGCAGGGCGGGGCGGGTGATCCCAACTTCCTCGCGTCATGGCTGCTGGCGGCGCTGATCCTGACGGTTGGTCTTATCGCGGCGAGCGAGAACCGGGCGCTGCGCCGGCTCCTCGTCGCGGCCGGCGGCATCGCCGCCGTCGGGCTCGCCGCGACACTGTCCCGCGGGGCGTTTGTCGCCGCCGTCGCCAGCGCCCTTGCCGCGCTCGTCCTGCTGCGGCGCCACCGCCGGCAGCTGGCCGGGCTGATCCTGCTGGTCACGGCCGTGGCCACCGCCTGGCTGGCGATGTCGCCCACGGCCTGGGAGCGCATCACGACGAACGACCGCGGGGACGGCCGGGTGGACCTGTGGAAGGTCGCCTGGAGCGTCGTACGGGACCATCCGCTTCTGGGGGTCGGGCTGAACAACTACACGGCGGTGGAAGGCGACTACGTGCGCCGGGTCGGGCCGGTGCCGTGGCTCGACATCATCGTCAGCCGCGCGCACGAGGTGCACAACGCCTATCTCCAGCTGCTCGCGGAGAACGGGATCGTCGGATCCGCCCTGTTTCTGGCCTTTCTCGCGCTCTGTCTGCGGTCGGCGTTCCTCGCCGCCCGGCGTTTTGAGGCGCTCGGCGACCGGCGGAACGCGGCGATGGCGAACGCGGTCCTGCTGGCCACGTTCAGCATGACCGTCTCAGGTGTCTTCCTGTCCAACGCGACAGACAAGCGCCTGTGGTTCCTGCTCGCGCTGGGCCCGGCGCTGCTGCGGGCGGCAACCGACAGCCCGGGTCCGCCCGTGGGGAGCTCGTCCACCGAGGGAATGCTCCACGGCCGGCCGGAAAGAAGCCCGGTGGGCAGCTCGTCGTGAGCCGTTCCCCGTGGCCGGGTGTCTCTTTCCCGCAGCAGCCCGCGCGGTGGGGGAAGGACACCCGGCGGGAGACAGGGCCGGTGCGCGGGGCGGGGTCAGCCGGCCGGGTCCAGGTCGAGGGTCATGGCGCGGTCGGCGATGAGCCGGCCGAGCTTCTCGATCAGCTCGGGGACGGGCCGCGAGCCCAGGTTGCGCCGCCCGCGGGCGCGGACGGACACCGAGTCGTTCTCCAGCTCACGGTCGCCGATGACCGCGACGTAGGGCACCTTCTGCTGCTCGGCCCTGCGGATCTTCGCCTGCATCGTGTTGTCGCTGTCGTCGAGTTCCGCGCGGACACCCGCGTCGCGCAGGCGGCGCCAGACGGCGGCGGCGCCGTCGGCCTGCCGGTCGCTGATCGGGACGACCCGTACCTGGACCGGGGCGAGCCACACCGGGAACGCGCCGGCGAAGTGCTCGATGAGGAACGCGACGAAACGCTCGTGCGAGCCGAGCGGCGCCCGGTGCAGGACGACCGCCTGCTCCGCCTCACCGTGCCGGTTGGTGAAGGTGAGACCGAACCGTTCGGGCATGTAGAGGTCGACCTGGTTCGTGGACGCGGCGAACTCCCGGCCGGTGACCGAGGTGAGGATGAAGTCGACTTTCGGCCCGTAGTGCGCCGCGCCGCCGATGTCCTCGACGTAGGGAATCCCGGAGCGTTCCATGGCGTCGCGGGTGATGCGTTCGGCGTCCTGCCACATCAGCTCGTCGCCGTGGTATTTCTCGGTGTTCTTCGGGTCCCGCAGGGCGAGGACCATGTGGTAGTCCTCGATGCCGAGCTTGTCGTAGTAGAGGGCGTGCAGGCGCATGACGGCGAGGAACTCGTCGATGGCCTGTTCCCGCGTGCAGTAGATGTGCGCGTCGTTCTGGGCGAAACCGCGTACCCGCATCATCCCGAACAGCTGGCCGGAGCGCTCGTAGCGGTAAACCGTGCCGTATTCGGCGAGCCGCAGCGGCAGTTCCCGGTAGCTGCGCGGGCGTGCCTTATACACCATGTGGTGGTGCGGGCAGTTCATCGGCTTGAGGTAGTACTCCTCGCCGTCGATGTCGATGGGCGAGTAGAGGTCGTCCGCGTAGTACGGCAGATGCCCGGAGATGTAGTACAGGTCGCTCTTGGTGATGTGCGGGGTGACGATGCGCTGGTAGCCGTGGGCGCGTTCGACCTCGCGCGCCCAGGTCTCCAGCTCGTCGCGCACGACGGTGCCGTTCGGCAGCCACAGCGGCAGCCCCTTGCCGACCGCCGGGCTGAAGGCGAACAGGTCCAGCGCCTCGCCGATGACCCGGTGGTCCCGCTTCTTGGCCTCCTCCAGCTGCCACAGGTAGTGGCGCAGCTCCTTGGGGGAGTCCATCACGGTGCCGTAGATGCGCTGGAGCTGCTGGCGTTTCTCGTCGCCCCGCCAGTAGGCGCCGCTGACCCGCAGCAACGCCACCGCGTCGGGGTGGACCACGCTGCTGTCCTCGATGTGCGGGCCGCGGCAGAGGTCCTCGAAGTCACCGCTCTCGTAGACCGACAGCTCGACCGGCCCCTCGATCGGCTCGCCGTTGTCGTCGACGCCGCCGGCGACGATGTCGCGGATGAGTTCCAGCTTCAGCGGCTGGTCGGCGAACCTGGTGGTGGCCTCGTCCGTGGTCAGCTCGTGCCGCTCGAAGCGCACACCGCCGCGGATGAGGGCGCGTACCCGCTCCTGGAGCTCGGTGAGGTCCTCCGGGGTGAGGGGACGCGGGAGCGCGAAGTCGTAGTAGAAGCCGTCCCGGGTCGGCGGGCCGACGCCCAGCTTGGCGTCCGGGAACTTCTCCACCACCGCGTGGGCGAGCAGGTGCGCCACCGAATGGCGCTTGGCGTAGAGCGTGGATGCCCGGTACTCGGCGTCAGTCTGGGGGACCTTGCTCATGACCGCCCCCCGCTCCGGCTGCCGTGGGCGCCGGTCAGCGGTGACCGGCCGCCGGGCCTTCTCTTACACATCACGTCGTCCTTGCCCTGTCTGCCTTGTCCGCGTCTGCCGTGCCCGCCGTGCCCGCGTGCCGTCCCCACGGGCGTGGGGACGGTCGGTGCACCGATTCCGCTGCGTCACCGCCACGGCACCGTCCGGTATGACTGGACACCCATGGCCGGATACGCCGGTGTCCCGCTGCCGGCACGCCCTGTTCCCAGCAGACCTTACTCGATACGGGAGTCGCCGATATCCGGCCCGCCGGCGGGCGGGCCGGGCCGTCCAGGGGTGGAACACGCCGGTCATCGCGCGTATTCGCCGACGCGGAACCGGCCCATGTTCGACTTGATCCATCCGATCGTCGTGGTGAGCCCGGTGTCGAGATCGACGCTGGGCGCCCAGCCGAGCAGTTCCCGGGCCAGCGCCGGGTTCGACACCAGCCGGGCGACCTCGCTGTGCGGCGGCCGCAGCCGGGCCCGGTCGACGTCGACGGCCAGTTTCCGGCCGAGCAGATCGCCGACCGCGGTGACGAGCTCCGCCACCGAGACGTCGTGCCCGGTGCCCAGGTGGACGGTCCGCCCGACGGCGGCGTCGGACTCCGCCGCGGCGAGGAAACCGGCGACGGTGTCCGAGACGAAGGTGAGGTCCCGGCGGGTGTCGAGTTCCCCGAGGCGCAGCGTCCCCCCGGCCAGCGCCTGGGTGATGACGGTGGTCGTGACCGCGCGGGCCGACTGGTGCGGGCCGTAGGTGTTGAACGGCCTGAGCACGGTCACCGGCAGCTGGTGCGAGCGGTGGAACGCCTCCATCAGCTGGTCGCCGCCTGTCTTGCTGGCGGCATAGGGGGACTGCGCCGCCAGCGGATGATTCTCGGTCATGGGAATGGTGCGGGCGGTGCCGTACACCTCGCTCGTCGAGGTGTGCACGACCCGGCGCACCCCCGCGCGCAGCGCGGCCTCGGCGACGTTCAGGGTCCCGAGGACGTTCGTCTCGAAGAAGTCCCGGGCGTTGACGTAGGAGTACGGGATGGCGATCTGCGCCCCGAGGTGGAAGACGACCTCCACGCCGGCGGCCGCCCGCGCCACCGGCTCGACGTCGCGCAGGTCACCGAAGACGATCTCCATGTCGCGGACGACGTGCTGGTCGTGCCATTCCAGGCTGCCCCGCTCGCCCCGGGAGTTGTACCGGAGAAAGGCGCGGACGTGGCTGCCGCCGCGGACGAGCGCGGCGGCCAGGTGCCCGCCGATGAACCCGCCCGCCCCCGTGACGAGCACTGTCCGCGCGATCACCGGGCGGGCCCGGCCGGCTGGCCGTCCAGCGCCTCCACCGTGGCCGCCGGGTCCGTTGCCGGTACCGTTCCGGTGGAGCCTGTGCCGGTCGGCGTCGTGCCTGTCGGTCTCGTGTCCGCCGGACCCGGGGCCGGCTGCGGCTGCGTCGCGCGGACGGGCCCGGCGTCCCGGGCGGGGCCCTGCCGGCCGCGCTGGGCGCGGGCGAGCCGTTCGGTCATGACCGCCGCCGCCGATCCGAGGACGAGGCCGGCCAGCGTGCTGATCGTCAGTACCAGCCAGGCCGGGGCGCCCGCGGCCGAGCGCGGGAGCGCGGCGTCCTGCAGCAGCGACATGGTGGGATCACCGCTGTCGCGGACCTGGCCCAGCTCGATCAGCCGCTGCTCGAGGTCGGCGGCGGTGGCGCTCTGCTGGCTGGCGGCGCCGGGCTGGTTGCGCAGCGCGTCGAGCCGGGCCTGGAGCGGGCGGGCCGAGGCGTCGACCAGCCGCCGCAGCGTGGCCTGCCGGGTGTCGATCAGGGAGTGCGCGTACGTGTTCGCGACATCCGTCGCGGTCCGCGCCGCGGGCGCGGCGGCCGTGACCTCAAGGATGTTGGTCTGCCCCTTCGGCATCACGTCGACGGCCCGCTGGACGCGTTCCGCCGTCCAGGGTGCGCCGAGCCGGGTGGCCGTGACCTGCGCGATGCCGCGGTTGTCCGTGGCGGCGGCGGCGGTCTGGATCGTCCGGATCGGGTCCCCCAGGTCGCGGACGAGCGGCAGCCCGAGCAGGTGGTCGTCGTCCTGCGCCAGCGGTGTCACGAGGACGTCCGCCCTGGCGTGGTAGGTGGTCGGGCGCAGGGCGAGCGCCAGCAGGCCGCCGCCGAGCGCGGCGAGCGTGACCAGCGTCACCAGCAGCCGGTGCGCCCGAAGGGCCCGCAGGTCGCCGGCGGGACGCTCGTCGTCCCGCCCCCACGCGGGGCCGTCCCGCCACGGCGGCGTCTCCGGAGCCGCCCCCGGAGCCGCCCCCGGCATCGGGGACGTCGGTGTGGATGGCGTCGTGGGACGTTTCTCCGGTGGCTTTATCGGTGGCTCCATGTCGTCACCTCGCAGGCGTCTCCGTCGCCGCTGTCCCGGCGCCGGGAGCTTGTTCTGGCGAGTGCCAGGGCCTTCCCCGCCGCGGCCACGACCTGTTCCTGCTGGTCGTCGCGCATGTGGGCGAACATGGGCAGGGTGACCGTGCGTGCCGCGTACCGGTCCGTCAGCGGGAGTTCCCGCCGGGCCGCTTCCGGCGGGGCCGCGTGGACGGTGCTGCGGTGGACCGGCGGATAGTGGACGCTGGTCTGGATGCCCTGGTCGGACAGGTGGCCGCGAAAGGCGTCCCGGTCGGCGTCCGCGGGCAGCACGACGGTGAACAGATGATGCGAGCGGGCGCACCCGTCGTCCGCGGGACGGCCCGGGATCACGATGTCGAGGCCGCCCAGCGCCGCCCGGTAGCGGGCGTCCAGCCGGGCCCGCCGCTGGTTCTCCGCGGCCAGCCGCCGCAGCCGGCAGGCGGCCAGCGCGGCCCGCGGCTCGTCGATGCGGTAGTTGTAACCGAGTGCGACGACGTCGTACGTCTGCGCGTGGCCCCGGTGGCGGTCCCAGGTGAGCGTGGTCATGCCGTGGGAGCGCAGCAGCCGGACCCGGTCGGCGATCACCGGGTCCGCGGTCACCACGACGCCGCCCTCGCCGGCCGCGAGGTTCTTGTTCGCGAACATGCTGAAGGCGCCGGCGGCGCCGAAGGTGCCCAGGTGGCGGCCGTGCCACCACGACCCGGCGGCGTGTGCCGCGTCCTCGAGGAGGATCAGGCCGCGGCGGGCGCACAGGTCGCGCAGGGCGCCGATCTCCCCGGGGTGCCCGCCGTAGGCGACGTACAGGACGGCCTTCGTCCGGCTTGTGATCAGCTGCTCGCAGCCGGCCGCGGACAGCCACGGCCGCGCGAGCCCGGCGATGTCGGCGAAGACCGGTGTCGCGCCCGTGTAGCGCACGGCGTTGGCGGTCGCCACGAACGTCAGCGACGGGACGATCACCTCGTCCCCGGCGGTCAGCCCGGCCGCCAGGCACATCAGGTGCAGCGCCGCGGTCCCGTTCGTGACCGCGACGGCGTGCCGGGTGCCGACGAAGCGCGCGAAAAGCCCCTCGAACTCCTGGGTGCGCGGGCCCATGCTGAGCCATCCCGACCGGTAGGTGTCGGTCACCGCCCGCAGGTCGTCGTCCGCGATGACGAGATCCGACAGCGGCACGGCCCAGCCCGCCTCGGCCCGGTTCGTCATGGCCTGCTCTGTCATGGCCTGTTTCGTCATTGTCACTGCTCGGTGAGAAGTGAGACGTCCTGTACCGCCCGTTCGTATTCCTGGGGCGTGCCGATGTCGTACCAGGGGGCGTCACTGGGATATGCCGCGACCTTCTCACCGGCCGCGAGCAGGCGCTGGACCAGTTCCGGGAACTGGCATTCACCACGCGGGAGGTATTTCAGCGCCCGCGGCTCGTAGATGTAGACGCCCATGCTCACGTCGTAGTGCAGCGTCGGTTTCTCCCGGTAGGAGCTGACATAACCGTCCGTGGTCTCGAGCACGCCGAGATCGATGTCGACCGGGTTCTTGTGGGTGGCGATGGTCAGGGCGGCGCCGGCCTCGACATGGAAGTCGACCAGTTCACGGTAGTCGAGGCCGGTCAGCACGTCGCCGTTCATGGCGATGAACGTCTGGTCGAGACCGGGGACGGCCCGCAGCGCTCCGGCCGTGCCCAGCGGTCTTTCCTCCCAGTGCCAGTGCAGCTCCAGGCCCGGTTCGAGCCGGGCCTGGGAGAAATAGGCCGCGATGAGCCCGCCCAGATAGTTCACGCAGAGATCTATCCTGGTCACCCCGACGGCTCGCAGCCGGTCGATGATGTGCTGCAGGATCGGGCGTTCACCGACCGGCACGAGTGGTTTGGGGATGATTGTCGTGTACGGGCGCAGCCTGGTGCCGAGCCCGCCGGCAAGGACAACCGCCCTGATGTGCGACAGACCGTTCATCCCGTTCGTCCCGTTCATCGGCATCCCCATCCTCGGCCCCCCGGTGCGGAACCCGTCTGCTCCGGCAGGTGGCACGTCCGGCTCGCGTGTCGTTGGCAGAAGAATTCCGGACCAGCCGGAAGAGCTCTTTTCGCCCGTCGCACCCGACGGTTTTCCCGTCGTGCCCGGACTTGCTGTGGAGCTCGGTTCCCCCGTCATGTTCTGCTTTCCCGGCGTATTCGACATCGAAACGGCAGAACAGCACGAGCGGGGTCCACAGCAGCAGTTTGCAGTCGGTGGTGAGCCGACGGTCACCGGCGTACAGGCGGTCGAGCCGCACCTTCTCCGGCAGCAGGTCGTCGACGTAGCGGCGTACCGGGTCCACGTCCCGCCCGGCGCCGATCAGGTCGCCCTCGTCCCGGAAGACGAGCTGGGTCCATCCCGACAGACCGGGACGGACCGTCAGGATCTCCTGATAGGCCCGCGGGTGCAGGGCCACGAACCTGGGATCCTCCGGTCTCGGGCCGACCAGGCTCATCTGCCCGCGCAGGACGTGCCACAGCTGGGGGATCTCGTCGATGCGCCGGCGCGCGAGAAAGGCGCCGATACGGGTGAACCGTTCGTCGCCGGTCGCCGTCACCGGCGGCCCCGACGTCCCCACCCGCATTTTCCGGAATTTCAGGACGGCCAGTGGCCTGTCCTGATGGCCCACCCGCAGCGCCCGGTAGCACACCGGCCCCCTTGATTCGATCTTGATGGCAAGAGCGATCAGGAGCAGCGCGGGCAGGGCCAGCAGCAGCAGGACAGCCGCCAGCAGCATCTCGGCGACCATCTTCGTCCCAGCGAGAAGTGCCTCCCCGCGGGTCCGCCCGGTCGCACCCGTCGCGCTGGGCATTCCGCGGAAGACGGATCCTTCGCTGGACGGGCACCCCGCGGCCGAATGCGCGCGTTCCGCTACCGGATGTTCCGCCCGCGCGGGTTCTGTCGTCATGGGTCCCGGCGCCGAGATATCTGTCGTCGAGATTCCCGTCACCGAGATATCCGGTGCCGAGATATCCGGTGCCGAGATATCCGGTGCCGAGATGGTGGTGAAAGCTCGCCGGATGCGCTCCGATATCCCGGCCGTGGCGGTCGGAGCCGGTTCGGCCGCATGAAAATCGTCCGTACGACGGACCACGTCCTCCCCCTGCTTTCCACGTCGGCCGGTGGCGCACCGCCAGCCGGGCCCGGCGGATTCCACCGGTGGCCGGGCTGGGTCCGGCGGATCCCGCTGGATCCGGGGGCCGGAGGCCGGGCCGGACGGCCCGGGGCAGGTGTTCCACCGGTCGCCGACGGGTCTGGAAACCGCATCGTCACCGTACGTCCGCCCCTGCCGCCACCGGCTCCCCCATCGGCACCAACTCCGCTACGCCAGATGCGGGTGGCGGGAGCCGCCCGGGCCCGGCCTCCCCCCGGCGATGAAGCGGGCGACCCGGCCGGCCTCGGCTTCCAGGGTCACCGCCCGGGCCGTGTCCAGGCCGTGGGCGACCAGCCGATCCCGCAGGCCGGCGTCGTCGACGAGGCGGTTGATCGCGGCCACCAGCTCCCCGACGTCCGAGGGCGGCACGAGCAGGCCGGCGCGTCCCCCGTCGAGCGCGGCGCGCACGCCGCCGACGTCGGTCGCCACGACGGGCGTCCCACAGGCAAGGCCCTCCATCAGCACCTGCGGCACACCCTCGGTGAGCGAGACGTGCACGAGGATGTGCGCCTGCCGGTAGAACCGCAGCAGAGCCGGGCCGAAGGGGACGTAACCCCCGAAGACGACGCGCCCGTCGACGCCGAGCCGGCGGGCGTGCCGCCGGACCGCGTCCTCCAGCGGCCCGCGGCCGAGCAGCCGCAGCACATGGCGCCCCGGCCGCTGCCGCTCCAGGTGGGCGAGGGCGTCGACGAGCAGCAGGGGGTTCTTCTCCCGGTCGACACGGCCGACGGCGAGCAGTTCGAGTGGCCCTGTCCAGTCACGCTGTGGCACGGCCGTGGCGACGTCCCGGGCGGGGACCAGGGTGACCGTCATCGGCAGGACCGCCGCCCGCCGCCGCCCGCCGTGGCCGGGAAACCCGTGGCCGGGAAACCCGTGGCCGGGAAACCCGGCCCACCGGCGCTGTTCCCATCGGCGTAACCGCAACCACAACCGGAGTCGAGGCCGGAGTCGAGGCCGGGCGCCGGAACGGGATCGGCGGGAGCCATATCCGCGGGCGAGTTCCGTCCCGACGACCGTTGTCGGCAGCCACCGCGCCAACAGACGGTAGCTCCTGTCCAGTGCCCAGACCGGCACGAGCGCCGGTGCCCACCGGCGGCCGGGCAGGCGGCTGCGGAAGTAGGCGGGGGTGTCCTGACGGACCCCGAGGACGACCCGTCTGCGCCGCAGGAGAGCGAGCGCGATCAGGAGCATCGCGAACGGGTTCGGCCCGAGCACCCACACGACGTCCACCCGCGCCAGTCCCCGCCACATCCCGGTGGCGGTGCCGGCCGCCGCGCGCGCCAACGCGCCCAGCCGGCGCAGGCTGGCGTAGTACGGCAGCGCGACGAGTTCGGTGCCGGGCGGCAGGACGTGGTCCGCGGGCCGGTCCGCGCGGAGTGTGCGGCCGAAGAGGACGAGCCGGTCGAAGTGCTGCCCGACCGCGCAGGTGAAGAGGAGGAACGCCTGGTCGGAGGAGATCCGCGGACCGTCGGCGGTCCGCTCAAGCCGGAAGACGTCGTCGGAGTAGACGCCCAGGCGTCCGTCCATGTTCGGTCATCATTCGGTCATCCCGATCGGTGTTCGGTGACAAAGAATGCCAAAAAGCGGCACAAGAACGGCCAGAGGAGGCAAGATTGCCACCTTTGATCATTGGCATTAAGCGGATAGTCATCAGCGTAGTCCGGCTCCCGGCAGCGGGCCAGTCCTCCTGGCGCGCCGGCAACGGCGGGGACGGCGGGGACGACGGACGACAGCGGCAGGGCCGAGAGCCGCTGGCCCGTCGCCTCCCGGGCCGGTGCGCCAGGAGGACGCGAAGAAGAACGCGCGGTAGTGAGCGGACGGCCGTGAGCGGACGGCCGTGAGCGGACGGCGAGCGGCGGACAGCGGACAGTGGATATAGGCTGCCGAGAATGGCCGCGCCTTGGCGGGGGGATGGCGACGGCGGCCCCCGGCATCCCAGCTTCGTCTCGTCGGCGCTCGCGACCTGGGGCACACAGCTTGCGGTCGCCGTCCTCTCCCTCGCCAACGTCCTGATCGTCGCGCGGTCACTGGGCGCCACGGGCCGGGGCGACGTCGCCTTCCTCACGGTGATCGCCTACGTCGTCTCCCAGCTCTCCCTGCTGGGCGTGGAACAGGCGAACGTCAACTTCGCCTCGGCCGAACCCGGGCTGCGGCCGGCGCTGGCGACCAACTCGGTGCTGCTCGCCCTCCTGCTGGGGACGGCCGCCGCCGGCGCGGTCGGCGGCCTGATCGCGCTCTTCCCCCAGGTCGGCGGGCATTCGTCGGCCGGGCTGCGCTGGCTGGTCCTCGCATCGGTCCCACTGTTGATCATGCAGGTCTACCTGCTGTTCCTGGCACAGGCCGACTACGCCTTCGGGTTCGCGAACGCGGTGTACCTGCTCGCCCCGCTGGTGAACGTCACCGTCGACGGCCTGCTCGCCGCCCTCGGCATGCTCAGCGTCGCCGTCGCGGTCGCCGCCTGCATCGGCGGCCAGGTGCTGGGCACCGCGCTGATGGCCTGGTATGTGGGACGCCGCGCGGCCGGGTTCGGCCGCCCCGACCTGCGCCTGGCGCGACGGTCGCTCGGCTTCGGGATGAAGGCGCACGCCGGGCAGACGATGCTGCTCGCCAACTACAAGCTCGACCAGTGGCTCGTCGGCGCCATCGCCGGTGCCCACCAGCTGGGTGTCTACAGCGTGGCGGTCGCCTGGGCCGAGGCGCTGTTCTATCTGCCGACGGCGCTGGCCGCCGTGCAGCGCCCGGACCTGGTGCGTTCCCATGGGGGCGATGCCGGCCCGCAGGCCGCGGCCGTGTTCCGGGTGGCGGTCCTTATCACGTTTCTGGTCGGCGCCGGTCTGGTCCTGGCCGCGCCTTTTCTCTGCGTGACCGTCTTCGGCGCCGAGTTCCAGGACTCGGTCGTCCAGCTGCGCGTTCTGACGGTGGGCGCGTTCGGGGTCGTCGCGCTCAAGCTGCTGGGCAACGCGCTGACCGCGCGGGGGAAACCGCTGCTGGAGACCGCCGCGGTGGGCATCGCGTTCGCCGCCACGGTGGCGCTCGACATCATGCTCATCCCCGGGCACGGCGGTGTCGGAGCGTCGGTCGCCTCGGTGCTGGCGTATTCGGCCGGCGGGATCGCGGTCGCGGTCATCTTCGCGCGGGCGTTGGGGACGGGCTGGGGCATTCTTGTCCCGCGATGGGGTGACGCGCGCGTGCTCGGGCGCGTCGGCCTGCGCTTCTCAGCGCGGCTGGTGCCCTCCCGGGCGGCGACGGTGAACACATTCCGCGGCGACGGATGACCCGTTTTTTCGTTTCAGCCGTTTCAGCCGTGTCGCCGTGGCCGGTCGAGAAGCCCGCGCAGGGTGCCGAGGGCGTAGCCCGCGTGCAGCGCCCCGAAACAGGCCGCGACCCTGGCTGTCATCGCCGGAAACCCGTCCGGGTGGCCCCCGGCGACGGTCATGCCGGGAACGGGCCCGCCTCGGCGCGCGCGTCTCACCGCCGTGGCCGCCGACAGCGACGCGGCGGCGGGATATGCCAGCGCACCAACGGTGAGGGCCGTCCGCGCCCTGGCGGCAAGGACCGCCCGATGCGTTCTGGACGCAAAGACCGACGCTCCCGCCAGCCCCACAAGTGCGAGCAGGAAGGACGCCGGCGCCAGATGCCGGGGCCGGAGCATGCCGTGGTGTGCCCGGCACACCCGTACCCGGGCCCGGCCATATCCGTAGTACTGGCCGAACGCGGCCCGCCAGGAGGGCCGAGCCAGATAGTGGAACCCGATCGAGGTGTCGAGCACTATGCGGTAGCCGGCCCGCCGCAGCCGCCAGTTCAGCTCCTCGTCCTCGCCGCAGACCATGTCGGGGTCGAAAAGGCCGACACGTTCGAGCGCCGCCCGCCGGTAGATCCCGCACTGGACGGTGTCGACGAACGCGTGTTCCGCCCGGCCCGCGTATTCGCTGCCCCCGACACCGAAACGGCACGTGCGGGCGAGTGCGGCCGCCGCGCCGAACCGGGTGTCGCCGTGCTGCCGCGGCCGTCCGCCCACACAGGCGACGTCGGGCGGGCCGTCCCGCAGCACGGCGACAGCACGGCGCAGGAAGTCACGCTCCGGGTAGCCGTGCGCATCCACCTTCGCGACCAGGCCGTTGCCGGAGAGGCTGATGGCGAGGTTCAACGCCGCGGGCAGGTTGCGGCGCCGCCCGTCGGCTATCACGCTCAGGCGCCGGTCGGTGGCCGCCCGTTCGGCCGCGATCGCGACGGTGCGGTCCCGGGAGCCGCCGTCGACCAGCCAGACCCGCACCAGTTCCGCCGGATAGTCCTGCGCCAGCACTGCGTCCAGGCAGCACCCGACGTAGCGTTCCTCGTCATATGTCGAGATGATGACGTCTATCGTTTCCCGCTCTGTCATTTCCTGGTCCGTCGTTTCCCGGTCTGTTTCCTCTCGGTTTGCTGTCTCCTGGTCTGCCGTTTCCTGGTCGGCTGTTCTTCGGGCCAGGGTGTTCCCGTCCGGGGTGTTCCAGACCGTGATGTCACGCTGGCCGGCCGGTGGCACGGCGCCCTCCGTCCCGGCATTCTCGGCCGCCATGTCAGGGTGCCGGGCGAGCTGCCACGTCCGGCGTGCCGACCTTGGGAGGCTCTTTCCCGGGACGTTCGTGCTCGGCGTGCCATCCGGTTTCCCCCTGGATATCCCCGCGGGCGACACCGGCGATGATGTACCGCCAGTTCCGCGGGGTGACCCGTTCGCACAGGGCCCGGTCGACGGTGCCGAGCGCCCGCCGCTGCCGTTCGGAACGGCCGAATCCACCGAGTATCCCCAGCGTCGTGTAGTCGACCGTCCCGAACGCGGACAACAGCCCGACGGCATCCTCGGCCGACAGATAACTGCATCCCTTCCGGCCCCAGCCGAAATGGGTGCGGAAGAAACCGTGGATTCTCGTCCCCGCCGCGTTCTCCGCGAACCACAGCTCGCCGCCGGGTTTCAGCGCCCGGTACATGTTCGCGACCGCCTTCCGCTGCGGGACGGGCCAGCTGTCACCGCCGGTGGTCATTCCCGGCAGCAGGGACTTGAAGGCGACGACGTCGAAGGCGGCCGTGTACGGGAGGTTCAGCACGTCGATCCGCTCGTAGGTGACCGCGTCGCCGACGCCGTACTCGGCGTGCAGCCGCCGGGCGGCCGGCGACGGCTCCTGAAGGCCGGAGCACACGACCTGGAATCCCTTCGTGGCCAGCCACAGCGAGAGGCCACCATGCGTCCCACCGAAACCGATCTCGAGGACGCTGGGGGTGGCCGCGTCTGCCCCGCCATTTTTCCCCCGGAATCCGCCGTCGTCCCGGAACCTGCTGTTTCCCCGGAACCTGCTGTGCTCCTCCCAGAAGGACAGGCATCTCGACCAGTTCGTCACGTCCCAGCCGATGCTGTCGCGGAGGAGGCTCGCTCGGTCCATGTCCGCTCCTCTGCCCCCGTACGCGTGAAGTAACCAGGTCCGGCCCCATCGTCGACGTTTGGTCACAGGACGTGACGTGACTGCGCGCTGACTCGTGATCTAGCGCAGGGTCGCGCAGGGGGTGGGCTCGAGGGAGGCGGTGTTGTCGTGCGGCTGGCCGAGGGCGAGGACCCGCATGTGGGTGAGCAGGCTGGGCGGCAGGTCGACGTACGTCTGGTCCCCCCAGGGGTAGGGCACCGTGGTCGACAGCGGGTTCTGCGCGACGAGACCGACGCCGCCGCCCGTGTCGCCGAGGATCATCCCGTACCGCTGGAGCGCGCGAGCAACGATCGTTTCGTACGGGTTGAGGCCGAGGGCGGAGAGGTCCACGCCCGGGTCGAGCTGGAGGCGCGCACCCTCGGGGATCGCGCCGGCATTCGTGCTCCGCCCGTCGCCCTCGGTGGCCGGCAGGACGGGGGCGCCGGCTCTCGTGTCCGGATAGGCGAAGAACAGGGCGTGCCGGATCTCGCCGTCCCGTAGCTCCTCGGGGCGGATCACCCCCGCGGCACCGGCCGCGCCCGAACCGGTCGCCGACAGGCCGCGGGGGTACCAGCCCGGCCCGGCCGTGGAGGTCGCGTTCGCCCAGGACGCCGACCATCCGCCGTCGGCGCCCCGCACCGCCTGCCAGAAGTCGTACTCGCACCCGGTCGCACGGTCGACGATCACCATGTGGCCGTCGCCGGCCGGGTCGGGGACGGCGTTCGCGGGGATCGGGACGTCGGAGATCGTCGACGCCGGTGCCCACGGGGCGGTCAGTGTGACGGTGTGTCGTGGGGTGGCCGCGTCGGCGTGGTACAGCGGCCTCGACCACTCCCCGACCGCGATCACGAAGCTTCGTGATCGCGCGGCCTCGACGACCGTGTGCAGCATCGTGGCCGAGTGCGCGTCGGCCTGCGCGTCCCCTGGGACCGGGGTGTTCCACGGGCTCGTCGGCGCGTAGAGCGCTGGCGCCGGTGCGCCGGCCGAGGGGGGCGGCGGGGTGGGCGCCGGCGGCCGCGGCTCCTGGCAGGCCTGGAGACCGGCGCCCGCCACCAGCGCCAGCAGAGCCGACAGCAACACGGCAGCTCGGTGCCGGGCCCGGGATCGCGGACCGCGGGGAACATCCGGGCCGGACGGAGTGGACGATCCGGATATTTCGAACGGACCGGACAACGGCGCGGGCAGGTGATTTCTGGGCACACTACTTCCTCACGGGAACGAACCCCCCCGGGCGGAGGCACCCTAACAGCTTCCTCCCGGTACACCCAAATCCGAACAACGACGTATGGACGCACACATCGGTATCATCACGCCGACAGTCCGGCGAAACACATGGAGTCAGCGCGGACCATCCGTGCCGCGACCGCGGGAATCATGTCGCTCACCGTTCGTCGGGATATGTCCGGATGCGCATGGAATCCCGGTACCGATGGTGATGCCCACCAAATCCCGGATGATTCCCCTGCCGTACCCGACGGATACATGCCGCGCCGCGCCAGCGCGGCCACCGCCAGTGGCAGTCGCCGATGATTCCGCCCGTATGCCGATCCGCGACGGCAAGTTCGACCAGTAGTCCGGCGCCGACCGATCCAGGGGTGGTGTACCCCGGGGTCGCCGACGCTGGCCGCTCCTGGCTGGAGGCGGGACGGCCGGAGCAGGCCATCCCGCTGTTGGACGATGGACTGCGCCTGTTCGGGCACAGCCAGCCGCGCAACCGCCTGCTGCACGGGGTATCCCTCGCCCAGGCCATGCTGCTCACCCGCCAGCCAGATGGCGCGGTCCAGGCCACCGATCAGGCACTCGCTTTGACCGCCGGACAAGACTCCGGCCGCGTCCGCACCCGCCTCGCCGAGCTGCGCACCGCACTCGCCGCGTCGACGGCGAGCCAGGCCATCGAGGCCGCCGACAGGGTCGCGGCCGCATCCACGCGTAGCCTGGTGGCGCTGGAGGGCACGCACAGAGGGCACGAGGAGACCCCGTTCATGTGGCTGGCCACGAACGTCCCACTCGCCTCGCTGACCACGCTGCGCCCTCGGTGGCCCCGCCCAGGAAGTGGCCGTCCTCGACGACCCTGGCGACTTTCCCGAACTCGTCGCCGCCGCCGGTCGCGCGGGGAGTGCGCCAAGGGTCATCGGGGCCGGCAGCAACCTCCTGGCTGCCGATGACGGCACGGTCCGCATCGAGGCCGACCAGCGGGCGGCCGCGTCCGGGCTGTGCACACCGGCGGTCGCGTCCCGCAGCCCCGCTCTGGTCGAGGGCGGCTCACTGGCTTACCTCACCATCCGCCGGACAGCCACGCCGGGACGCTGGCAGCTCGGCGCCATCGGCCACGGCCCCGACGGCCGCCAGCTCGCCGCCCGCGTCATCGGCCAGATCGACGTCTGGGACCGGGGCCCGTACCGCCGATCCCGAACTGCTCGTGTTCCCCACCGGGGTGCCCATACCGGACACCACAAGAGGAAAGATAATTCTCAAGCCCGACAACCGGCTGATTCTGCGCTACTGAAGGCGGTCCCGGCCGGGCCGCGCGCTGTGTCGCGGAGCGCATACGGCATACCGCCGCGGTGGCCGGGTACGAGTCAGTGGTCCTCGTTGTCGAGCGAGGACACGGTTGTCGGGCGAAGAGATTTCGCGAGTATTGGGGGAAGTTTATGATGGCGCCGACCGACACGGCCCGCGGTATCCGTCGGGGCGTGTCGTGAGGGTGGTTCTCTGCGACGGCCATCGCATGTTCGTCGAAGGTATGGCGACGATGCTGACCGCGCGCGGCTGGACGGTGTGCGCGGTGGCGTTCACCGCCGCCGACGCCGAGAACGCGATCCGATGTCACCGGCCCGACCTGGGGATGATCGACCTCGGTTTCCCGGACGGCGACGGCCTGGATCTGATTCGTTCCCTCGCCGGCCTGGCACCGGTGACGAATCTGCTGCTGCTCACCGGCTCCACCGACGTCGCGGCGATCAGTGCCGCCATCCGGGCCGGTGCCGGCGGGATGGCGTCCAAGACGCAGGACATCGAACGGGTCATCGCGATCGCGGAACGCGTCGGCCGTGGAAAGACGATGACCGACGTGTGCGCCGTCGTGCGAGGTGCGCGCACCCCCCGCCGCTCCGGCGCGCCGGCCACCGTTGACACCCTGCTGACCAGCCGGGAGCGGGACGTGCTCGTCCGGCTCGGGCGGGGGCAGAGCACCGCCGTTCTCGCGGCGGATCTCGGTATCACGGTGAACACGGCACGCTCGCACATCCAGAACGTGCTGACCAAACTCGGCGTACACAGCCGGCTGGAAGCCGCCGCGCTGGCGGCCAGGTCCGGCCTGCTGGACCGCGCCGGCTGACCCCGCTTTCCCTCGCGGCCCCGGCCGGCCCTCCCACGACAGGGATCCTGAGGTTCCTGCCCTGCCGGGGCCCCTGCCACGACAGGGCTTCTTCCACAATTGACGCGCCTTCGGCCGGCCCTTCCGCGAGCGATTCCCGGGCTGATCGCAGGTGCGTCGGAGGTGTGCTGGAAGCACCCGGACGGTACATGTCCAGCATGCAACCGAGCCGGCTACTGATCGTCGATTCCCAGCGTGCCTTCAGCAGTGTCATCGCCGCCGCCATACGTATCGAGAACGATTTCACGGTGCTGGACGCGGTGCCCAGCCTGGAGACGGCGAACAGGATTCTGGACATGCGTCAGGTGGACATTCTTCTACTTGACGTGGAACTGCTCGGTGAAGACGCGGCCGAACTCGCCAGGCGACTGCGACGGCTGTGCGAACGGCTGCCGACGATCGTTGTGACCGATCTGGACGACCCACGTCTGGCCGCCGCCGCGGTACGCGCCGGAGTACGTTCGTGGGTGCCGAAACGGCTGGGCCTGCGCCACCTGATATCCGTGGTACGAGGTATTCGTGACGGTGAGAGCTGGTTTCCGCCGTCCCTGCTGGGGGCTGTTCTCACCGAGCTGGCACGGTCGGCGCAGCCGTCCCCCGCGCAGCGGAAGCTCGCCACCCTCACCCGCCGCGAACGGCAGATCCTGCAGTGCATGGTGAACGGGCTCGACCGCGGCGCCATCGCCGCCCAGCTGTTCCTGTCCTCGAACACCGTGCGCACCCACGTCCAGAACCTGCTCGGCAAGCTTGAGGTCCATTCCGGGCTGGCGGCGGTCGCGTTGGCCGCCCGCGCCGGTATCGCTCTCGACGGAGCACCGGACGAGGCGGCGGATTTCGTGGTGGCCTTCGACGGCGCGGCCGGGCCCTGGCCGCCGGCAGGGCTCAGCCGACGCTGACGGACGCAGACGGGCGCCCGCGACGAGGGCGGCGCGTTCGACGGCAGGACCCTGCCGTTGTCGGGTTTACGCGGCAATGCGGCGGACGGGCGTGACGGCGAGCCTGGACGCCGGGCGCCGTCATCCAGTCGCCTGGCTGTACGTAACCGTATGTTCACTCTGTTGCCGCCGGTCGTCCGCGGACGACCGGCAATGTTGTCGTCATGACAGAGCCGCCGGTGGTCATATTCGGCCAGAGCGCCGATGGTGACAGATGGTGGGCGGTGTTGCCCTCCGCCGAGGTCCTGCGCGCGTCGCGTTTCGACGATCTTCTCGCCCGTGTGGAGCGCGCGATGGCCGGGCAGGCGCCCGGCCGCCCGTTCGCCCTCATGCTCGACCACCGCGGCACCCGCGAGCCGGGCGTCACCCCGCGTCCACGCCGCCGCGGCCGCCGGCCGGCCCGCCCCTCCCAGCCGTCCACCGGGTAGGAACCGGTCACGCGGTCCAGCCACGCGGTGCCACCTACTCCATCCGGCTGCGGGGAGGACGAGCTGGAACCGGGCGCCGTCCTCACCCGTCCCCGCACCTGTGACCATGGTCTGCTCCCGTCGCCGGACCCCGTCGGGTGAGCTCCGGGCGCGGTGGGCGTGCGACGCCACCGCCACCGCCACCGCCGGGGCCGGGGGGATGTGTGGTGGTGTGAACCGGGCGGAGAATCCGGACAGTTCCCGCCCGGTGGGCGGCGGGCCGCCATCGTATTAGCCGATGCTTTCGCGGGGCACCGGTGCCGGTGGTTCTCCGGCCGCTTCCGGGACCGTGCGCCGGGACGGATGGGGCGGAAATGTTAACGGCCGGCCGGCGGAACCGCATCCGCCACTGTCACGCCCCGTCAGAAAAACGGGTGAAGATGGCAATGTTTACCATCACACGGCGGCCGGGCATCCTGGAGCAAGGCGCCGGTTCCTGAAGCCAGCGGCTTACCGGCCGACCATGAAGGGAAACGACATGAAGCTCGTGAAAAAGCCCCTGTACCTGCTGCCCGCGGTGGGCGTGGCCCTCTCTGCGGTCCTGGTCGCCCCGGCGGCCGCGCAGGCGGCTCCGTCAACGGGCCATTTCGACAAGTCGTACGGGAGCGGGTACGACTACGGTAAGTACGACTTCAAGTCATATGGTTTCAAGGACTTCGACCACAAGAAATTCGACCACGACTGGTACGGTTATGGCTGGTACGACCACGGCAAATGGTACGACGGCCATGGCTGGTACGACGGGCACGGCAAGTTCCACCAGGACGAGTCCTACAAGTAGGCACAGGACAAATCCTGCAAGTAGGTGCAGGGCAAGTCCTGCAAGTAGGTGCAGGGCAAGTCCTGCAAGTAGGTGGGAGTCACCGGCCCCATGGTGACGGGAGCCGGGTGAACGACCCCGTTCGTCCGCCGGGAAAGCCGGTGGGACAGTCAGCCGCCGGCTGGCTCATGCCGGCCATGACGGCGCCCGCAGGAATCCCACGGCCGGGACATCGTGCCTGAGACCGCCGGCGCGCACCGGCACCTTTCCGCCGGACGACGGGGAGAGAAATCCGCGGGCCGCCCACGACACCGGGCGGCCCGCGGGCCCATCTGTGGCCACCATTCTCCCGCGTGGCAACGGCCGCCGGTGCATGGCCGGCGACCAGCCCGGGGCGGGAGCCGGGCCGGTGCCGGGTGTTCCCGCCGGCGGTATCCGGTCAGGTGTTCTCGCCGGGGCCTTCGAGGTCGCCTTCGAGGTCGAGGTAGGTCTGGCGGAGGCCGTCGAGGGTGGCGGGGTCCGGCTTCTCCCACAGGCCGCGGTCGGCGGCCTCCAGCAGGCGTTCGGCGATGCCGCGCAGCGCCCACGGGTTGGACGCCCGCATGAAGTCGCGGGTTTCCGGGTCGAAGACGTAGGAGGCGGCCAGCGACTCGTACATCCAGTCCTGGACGACACCGGCGGTGGCGTCGTAGCCGAACAGGTAGTCCACGGTCGCGGCCAGCTCGAACGCGCCCTTGTAGCCGTGGCGGCGCATCGCCGCGATCCACCGCGGGTTGACCACCCGGGCGCGGAAGACCCGGTGGGTCTCCTCCCGCAGGGTGCGGGTGCGCACCGCGTCCGGTACGGCGCTGTCGCCGATGTAGGCGGCCGGGGACGCGCCGGTGAGCGCCCGCACCGCCGCCACCATCCCGCCGTGGTACTGGAAGTAGTCGTCGGAGTCGACCAGGTCATGCTCGCGGGTGTCGGCGTTCTTCACCGCCACCTGGATGCGGCGGAACGCCTGCTCCATGTCGGCGCGGGCCTGACGCCCGTCGAGGCCGCGGCCGTAGGCGTAGCCGCCCCAGACCGCGTACACCTCGGCGAGGTCGGCGTCCGAACGCCACTCCCGTGAGTCGATCAGGGGCAGCAGGCCGGCGCCGTACGCCCCTGGCTTCGAGCCGAAGATCCGGCTGGTCGCCCGCCGCCGGTCGCCGTGGGCGGCGCCGTCGCGGGCGAGGTCGGCGCGGACGTGCGCGGCGAGCAGGTTGTCGGCGTCGGCCTCGTCGTCGAGCCCGGCGACGGTGGTGATCGCGTCGTCGAGCAGGGCGATCACGTGCGGGAAGGCGTCCCGGAAGAAACCGGAGATCCGCACCACCACGTCCACCCGGGGCCGGCCGAGCTCAGCCAGCGCCACCACCTCGAAACCGGTCACCCGTCGGGAGGCGTCGTCCCAGGTCGGACGGCAGCCGAGCAGCGCCAGCACCTCCGCGATGTCGTCACCCTGCGTGCGCATGGCGGAGGTGCCCCAGACGGTCAGGCCCACCGAGGCCGGGTAGGAGCCGGTGTCGGCGAGGTGGCGGGCCAGCAGCGAGTCGGCGAGCGCCCGGCCGGTCTCCCAGGCCAGCCGGGACGGGATCGCCTTCGGGTCGACCGAGCAGAAGTTCCGCCCGGTCGGCAGCACGCCCACCAGCCCCCGGGTGGGCGAGCCGGACGGCCCGGGGGGCACGAACCCGCCGCCCAGCGCCCGCAGCACGTTGGTGATCTCGTCGGAGGTCCGGTCCAGGCGCGGCACCACCTCGGCGGCGGCGAACGCGAGCACCCGTTCGACCTCGGCGTACCCGGGGCCGCAGGCGCCGCCGCCAGCCTCGCCGCCGCCAGCCTCGCCGCCGCCAGCCTCGCCGCCGCCGGTTGTCCCGGTGTCTTCGGCCGCTTCGGCGTCCCCGGTGGCTCCGGTGGCTCCGATGCCCTCGACGGTGCCGGGAGCTTCGGCGAGGGCGTTGCCGGCGGCGCCTGCGGCGGTGTTGCCGCTGCTCCCCGCGCTGCCGCTGCCCGTGGTCATGCTCCCCGCGTTCTCCTCGGCGGCGGGCTGGGCGGCGCCGGATGGGAGAGCGTCAGTGGGAAGAACACTGTCCGTGAGGACGTCCGCGCACACCCTGGCCGCCGCGGCCGGGTCCCAGCCGGTGGCTTCCATGCCGGCGACGAGCGCGCGGGCGGCCGCCTCGAAACCGTCGACCTTCACCCGCGCGGCACCGCCGCCCTCGACCAGGCCGAGCGCGGCCCGCAGGCCCGGCAGCGCCCCCGCCGTGCCGCCCCACACCTGCGACGCCCGCAGGATCGCCAGCACCAGGTTCACCCGCGCGTCCCCGGCCGGGACGTCGCCGAGGATGTGCAGGCCGTCGCGGATCTGGGTGTCCTTCACCTCGCAGAGGTAGCCGTCGACGTGCAGCAGGAAGTCGTCGAAGTCGTCGTCGCCGGGACGCTCGTCCAGCCCGAGATCGTGGTGGAGCTGGGCGGCCTGGATCAGCGTCCAGATCTGGGCGCGGACCGCCGGCAGCTTGGCCGGGTCGAGCGCGGCCAGGGTGGCGTGCTCGTCCAGGAGCTGTTCCAGCCGGGCCATGTCACCGTAGGTGTCGGCGCGGGCCATCGGCGGCACCAGATGGTCGACGATGACCGCGTGCGCCCGGCGCTTGGCCTGTGTGCCCTCCCCGGGGTCGTTGACCAGGAACGGGTAGACCAGCGGCAGGTCGCCGAGGACCGCGTCCGGCGCGCACCCGGCCGACAGGCCGAGGCCCTTGCCGGGCAGCCACTCCAGCGTGCCGTGCTTGCCCAGGTGCACGACCGCGTCCGCGCCGAACTCCTCGTCCAGCCAGCGGTAGGCGGCCAGGTAGTGGTGGGACGGCGGCAGGTCCGGATCGTGGTAGATCGCCACCGGGTTCTCTCCGAACCCGCGCGGCGGCTGGATCATGAGCAGGACGTTGCCGAACCGCAGCGCGGCCAGCACGATCGCGGGCTCCGGCCCGTCCGCGGGCCGCGGCCGGCCGCCACCCCCGCCGCCTGCGCCGCCCCGGTCGTTCCCGCCGCCGGAGCCGCCGGGAACGTCACCGGGAGTGAGTACGGGCGGGTCGACGTAGAGGCTGCCGGGCGGATCGCCCCAGTGCCGGAGCATCCCTTCGCGCAGGGACGCCGGCAGCGCGTCGAACCAGCGCCGGTACACGCCCGCCGGCACCCGTGCCGGGGCGGCCGCGAGCTGCTGTTCGGTCAGCCACTCGACGTCGTGCCCGCCGGCGGCGATGAGCGTGTGGATGAGCGTGTCCCCGTCGGTGGGGACACCCCGTCCGCCCGGCCCGTTCTCGCCCAGGTCGTAGCCGGCGGCCCGCAGCGCGGCCAGCAGCCGGATGGCGGACGCCGGGGTGTCCAGGCCCACGGCGTTGCCGACCCGGGCGTGCTTGGTCGGGTACGACGACAGCACCAGCGCGATCTTCTTCTCGACGTTCGGGACGTGGCGCAGCCGGGCGAGCCGGGCGGCGGTCCCGGCCAGCCGGGCGGCGCGCTCGGGGTCGGCCAGGTAGACGGGCACCCCGTCCGGCCCGGATTCCTTGAACGAGAACGGCACGGTGATGATCCGGCCGTCGAACTCGGGGATCGCGACCTGCATGGCCGCGTCCATCGGCGACAGCCCCGCGTCGCTGCCCGCCCACTGCGCCCGCGACGACGTCAGGCACAGGCCCTGGAGCACGGGGATGTCGAGCGCGGCGAGCGCGCCGATGTCCCAGGCCTCCTCGTCCCCGCCGGCGGACGCGTCCGCCGGGCGGGTGCCGCCGGCCGCGAGCATCGTCACGATCAGCACGTCCACCCCGGCCAGCAGCGGGAGGACGTCGTCGGACGCCGAGCCCAGCCCGCGCAGGGAGGCGGCGAACACCGGCCGGGCATTGGCCCCGCGCGCCTCCAGCGCGTCGCACAGCACGTCCACGAAGGCGGTGTTCCCGGACGTCGCGTGCGCCCGGTAGAACACGACACCGACGGTGGGACGGTCCGTCTTCGCCGCGCGCATGCCGTGCACCCCGGCGGCGGGCATCGGCGTGGGCGGGGCGAACCCGAACCCGGTCAGCAGCAGCGTGTCGGCGAGGAAGCGGTACAGCTCGGCGAGGTTCGCCGCGCCGCCCTCCACCAGGTAGGCGAGCGCCTCGGTGGCGACGCCGGCCGGCACGGTGGAACGGCGCATCAGGTCGGCGTCGGGCACCGCCTCCCCGCCGAGGACGACCGTGGGCAGCCCGGCGGCGAGCGCCGCCGCCAGCCCGTCGGGCCACGCCCGCTGCCCCCCGAGCAGCCGGACGACCACCGCGTCCGCGCCCCGCAGCAGGCCGGGGACGCCGTCGGCGGCGAGCCGGGCCGGGTTCGCCACCCGCCACGGCATCCCGCTGGCCCGGGCCGCCAACAGCTCGGTGTCGGCGGTGGACAGCAGAACGATCACCGGCTCGCTGCCAGGAGGTGTCACGTCGATACTCCCGATGAGAAGAAAGGATCAGCCGGCGGACGGGTGCGGCACGCGAACCCAGGTGGTCGACGTCCTGGTCCCGGGTGGGACGTCGGTGTTTCAGGAGATGGCCAGGCAGCCGTCGGAGAGAACGATCTCCCGGGGGAGGCCGGTGGCGCGTCCGGCTCCGATGTCGTCCATGCCGGGCCGGGTGGCGGCCCGTGGGCCGTTGTCATGCGCGGCACCCGGTACCTCCGCGGCACCCGGTACCTCACCGCCGTGCCGCTGCCCGGCGTTGCGGACCTGCCACCGCATGCTGACCCTCACAGTCCGGTCGACCAACGGCATACCAACGGCACACTGTAGCCGGACGGGACGGGCCAGGGGCTGTTCCGCCGGATCCGGGCTCTTCGGCCACCCTCGCCCACCCTCGCCCACCTCTGCCGGCCGGCGTCCGCGGACACGGGAACAACGGGAACAACGGGAACGGCCAGCCGGGCAATGAGCCGGGCAATAAGCCGGCAGAAGCGGGACGCGGATGGTCGGCCCAGGCCGGGCCGCGCGTCACGCGACCGGTGTTTCCCGCGGTCAGCAGGATGTGAGCAGGCAGGCGTTCTTGTCCCACCAGGAGGCCACGGAGACGGCCGACTGGTCCTCCCGGACCGCCACGACGCGCTCGGAGTCGAACGCCCAGTTGATCTGGAACTTGCCGTCCTTCAGGAAGATGCACACCTTGCGGCCCAGCGTCTCCTTGACGGAGCCCGACGAGTGGTACCAGGTGGTGTTCGCCTCCTGGCCCTCCTTGCAGTTGCCCAGGCCGTTGACGGAGCCCGCGGCGCGGTCCAGGTACGCGTTCAGGTCCGCGACGGTCCGGTAGCGCAGGAACTGGATCTTGGTGGAGTCCGTGGCGGTCTCGCACGTGATCGCGGTCAGGGCGTTCCAGGGGGCCACCGACTCCAGGTCGGGACGGCTGTAGCAGGAGCGACGATCGATCTTGCTGCTGCTCAGCAGCGCGCAGACGGCCGCCTGATCGGTGTCAAGGGCCGGCGAGGCCGTCCCCGGCGTGCACGGCGGCCGGGACGTCGGCGTCGTACGGACCGGGCTCGGCGTGTGGCTCCTGGTCGGCGTGGGCGTGGGTGCGGGTGTCCTGGTGGACGGCGAGGTCGAGGGCGGGGGCGGCGGCGGGGGCTGCACCGTTCCGCTGCCGGTGAGGGCCAGGGCCACCAGCGGCCCCAGCACCGCCGTCAGCACAGCCACGAGGGAGGGAATGACGATATTGGGATTTCGCCACCACGGGTCGTTCGACAAGCTCGGTACCCCCTTGAGAGCCTGTTCCGACTTCGGCGCCTCTTCCGGGCCTTCCGCCCGCCCGGATGGTCATTACCCGGGCAGGCCTGACCACTCCCGCGGATCCTGCTCGTCCCGGCCAGACCGGTATACAGCGCCTGACGCTGTGACGGGAAACAGATGAGCGGATCCCCGCCGACGGATTACCGACAGGCCAGGACGAGCCGATCATCGGCCGGCGCGCCGGCCGGGACGAACGACAGCCGTTCCGGATCACGTCGAGCCGGCCATAACGGTCATTTCTCCGGACGGCCGGTGGGCGGCCGTCCGCGCGGCGCCCGGCGGCCGGCCGTGGGGCCGCTGTCACCTCGGTGCTCCCGGCGGGACGAAGGGCAGGCCGGCCGGCGGGCCGCCCTCGAGCAGCCGGCGGACGGCCGCGGTGTCGAGATGGTCCGCGACCAGGTCGCCGAGGGCGTCCAGGCGGCGGCGGCGGACGTCGGCGAAACAGGTGCGGGCCGGGGTGAACGAGCGCCCGGCGCGGGCCGCCACGTCGATGAGGAACACCCGGCGGAACTCGTCGTTCTCCAGCAGCCCGTGCCAGCTCGTGCCGGCGACCGCGCCGGCCCGCACCCCGTCCGCGGCGAACGGCTCGGCGGCCGATCCCCCGACCGCCCCTCTCGCCGACCCACCCGCCGACGCCGCGACCGGCCCGGTGTCGTGGACGGTGAGCCGGCCATGGCGGATCTCGTAGCCGGTCACGGTCAGGCCGTCGGGGGTCGTCCCGGTACGGCGGCCGAGCAGCTTGTCGGGGGCGAAGGCGGTGGTCACCGGCAGCAGGCCGAGGCCGTAGACCGTCCCGGCGCCGGATTCGACCGGGTCGTCGATGCGCCGGCCGAGCATCTGGTAGCCGCCGCAGATCCCCAGCACCGGCCGGCCCCGCGCGGCCCGGGCGCGCAGGGCGGCGTCCAGGCCGCGCCGGCGCAGCCAGCCGAGGTCGTCGACGGTCGCCCGGGTTCCGGGGACGACCACCAGATCGGCGTCGGTGAGGTCGTCGGGGCGGGTCGCGAAGCCCACCAGCACCCCGGGCTCGGCCCGCAGCGCGTCGATGTCGGTGATGTTGGACAGCCGCGGCAGCCGGATCACCGCCACCCGCAGGACGTCCCCCGGGTAGCTGTTGGTGCTGCTGCCGCCGGTACTACCGGTACCGTCGGCGGCAGTTTCGTCACTGTGGGTGTCGGCGGCGTTGGGTGTGCCGGCGCTGCCGGCGTCCGGGTGGGCCGGGTAGGAGGCCGGATAGGAGGCGAGGTCCAGGGAGTCCTCGACGTCCAGCCACAGCCCGGAGCGCCACGGCAGCACCCCGTGTACCGGACGGCCGGTGAGCCGTTCGAGCTGGCGCAGCCCGGGCTCGAGCAGCCGGGGGTCGCCGCGGAACTTGTTGACGATCCAGCCGGCGACCAGCGCCTGGTCGCCGGCGTCGAGCAGCGCGAGGGTGCCGAACAGGGCGGCGAACACCCCGCCGCGGTCGATGTCGCCGACGACGAGCACCGGCAGGTTCGCGGCCCGGGCCAGGCCCATGTTCGCGATGTCGGTGTCCCGCAGGTTGATCTCCGCGGGGGAGCCGGCGCCCTCGCAGATCACCGCGTCGAACCGGCCGCGCAGGTCGGCCAGGCAGTCCGCGACGATGCCGGCCAGCCGCGCCTTGTACGGGCGGTAGCCCAGCGCGTCGACCTCGGCGACCGGGCGGCCCAGCACGACGAGCTGGCTGTGCCGGTCGCTGCCGGGTTTGAGCAGCACCGGGTTCATCGCCGCCTCCGGCTCGACCCCGGCGGCGGCGGCCTGCATCGCCTGGGCCCGGCCGATCTCCGCGCCGTCCGCGGTCACCACCGAGTTCAGCGCCATGTTCTGCGCCTTGAACGGCGCGACCCGCACGCCTTCGCGGGCGAGCCAGCGGCACAGCCCGGCGGTGACGACGCTCTTGCCCGCGTCCGACGCCGTCCCGGCGACCAGCAGCGCTCCCCCGCTCACCGCCGGCCCCGCCGGCCCGGCCGGGCAGCGGCCCGCGCGCGAGCCGGGGAAGCGGGCTGTGCGGCGGCCTGTGCCGAGC
>NZ_CAKKTL010000002.1:41216-57172 GCF_920664355.1 Protofrankia sp. CiP1_Cm_nod2 | reverse complement strand
CGGCCGGGCTGCTCGCCGCCGCCCTCGGCGCGGGCGTTGGCACCGCCAGCGCGGCCGCCCCGGCGGAACCGTCCGCGCGGCCCGCCCCCGCCACTCCCGGCACGGCACAGGTACCGGGTGGAGACGGGCTGAACGCCTTACTACCGGCCCCGCCGCCCCCGCCGGGCACGACACCGCCGCGGCGCGCGCCGCGGCCCACCAAGCCCACGACCGGGCCGCGGACCCCCGCGCCCGACCTCTCCAGGAGCGCCAGCGGCGGCGCCACGGCCCTGAGCGGCGGCGCCACGGTGCTGAGCGGCGGCGCCACGGTGCTGAGCGGCGGCGCCACGGGCACCCTCGTCCTCTACGACACGACCGGCCCATGGGGCTGGCTGGGCGAGCAGTACGCCATCCAGACGGCCAACCTGGTCTCCCGGTTCGGCACCTGGACCGCGCACCCGGTCAGCAGCTACACCGCGGGCGAGCAGAACTCCTACGCGGCCGTGATCTACATCGGCTCGACCTACGACGAGCAGGTGCCGACGGCGTTCCTCACCGACGTGCTGGCGAAGACCCGGCCGGTGATCTGGATCTACGACAACATCTGGCAGCTCACCGCGCAGGACCCGAACTTCACCACGAACTACGGGTGGAACTGGTCAGCCTTCGACACCTCGTCGGTCGGTAAGGTCAGCTACAAGGGGACCGACCTGACCCGCTATGCGGCGAACGGCTCCGGCATCCTGAACTACTCCACGGTGAACCCGGCCGTCGCGACCGTGGTGGCCGAGGCGGTACGCGCCGACGGCAGCCGCTTCCCGTGGGCGGTCCGGTCGAACAACCTCACCTACATCGGTGAGATCCCGTACTCCTACGCCGACGCGACCGACCGCTACCTCGTCCTGGCCGACCTGCTCTTCGACCTGCTCGCGCCGCAGACCACGCAGCGGCACCGGGCACTGGTCCGGATCGAGGACGTCGGCCCGGACGCCGACCCGGACGAGCTGCGGGACATCGCCGACTACCTCCACAATGAGAACATCCCGTTCTCGATCGCCGTCTACCCGCGGTACGTCGACGCGAACGGCACCTACAACAACGGCGTCCCGCAGGACTACACACTGGCGTCCCGGCCGGATGTGGTCAGCGCGCTGCAGTACGCCGTCCAGCGCGGCGGGTCGCTCATCGTCCACGGCTGGACGCACCAGTACTCGAATGTGGCGAACCCGTATTCGGGGGCGAGCGCGGACGACTTCGAGTTCTTCCGGGCGCACATCGACGCGCAGAACAACGTCATCTATGACGGGCCGGTTCCCGGCGACAGCCAGTCCTGGGCCGCCGGCCGGCTGAACAACGCCAAGGCCGGGTTCACCGCCGCCGGGTTCACGGCGCCGAACGTGTTCGAGTTCCCGCACTACGCCGGGTCGGCGGCGGACTACAAGGCGGCGGCGCAGAAGTTCCCGCGGCGCTACGACCGGGGTCTGTACTTCCGCAACCAGCTGGCCGGCGGGGCGATCGACTCCACGAAGTACGCCGGGCAGTTCTTCCCGTATCCGGTGACCGACGTCTACGGCTCGTTCGTGATCCCGGAGAACATCGGCAACATCGAGCCGGAGCCGTTCAACAACCATCCGGCCCGGCTGCCCGCCGACCTGATCGGGGCGGCGCAGAAGAACCTGGTCATCCGGGACGGGTTCGCCAGCTTCTTCTACCACCCGTATCTGGGCCTGGGCTACCTGGAGGACGTCGTCGAAGGCGTGCGCGGCCTCGGCTACACCTTCGTCTCGGCCAACAGCCTCTGAAAACTCTGAAAATCCGCTCCGAACACCTTCCTGAGGATTCCAGCAACCTATTCCGCAACGTCCGCCGAAAAAGCCGATGAAAGACCGCTGAAAAACCGGTGAGCCGGTGGGCGGCCATTCCTGGCCGGGCGGATCCCGTTAGCGGGATCCGCCCGTACCGGTCGACACGGGCCGGCCGGGCGCTGGCCGGCCGGTCCTGGCCGCGGTCAGCCTGTGCCGCGGCCGGTGACGGTGAGCCGGGCGCCGACGCCGGTCAGGTAGCGCGGGCTGGTCCCGCTGAAGTCCGGCCTGTCCTCCTCGCCGATGTAGAGGTCGACGTGGCCGGGGCCGCCGAGCCCGGGGGTGAACTCGTCGCGGACCTCCCACCTCCCCCGGCGCAGCGCGGCGCAGGCGTCCGGGTCGATCCCGGAGCCGTCCTCCTCCCGGCCGCAGTCCTCGACGAGGAAGGCCGTCCCGGGGGGGAGTGTGCCGGCGTCGGCCGCCGCCGTCCGGAACGGAACCAGCGCCCGGCCGGCGCTGTCGGCCGGGATGTCGTCGAGCCAGAAACCGGTGTCGTGCGACCAGTTCAGGAACGACCCCCGTCGCGGCCCGCTGGTGATCCGGCCTGTCCCCTCGTCACGCACCGCCTGGGCGAAGTCCTCCGGGAAGGTGCCCAGGAGATCGTCGCCGAAGGCGCAGTCCCGCCGTGGACAGCCCCGCACGGCCAGCGGTGAGCCCGCGTGGTAGCTCTCCACCGCGGTGTAGTAAACGGTGATCTCCCACCGGCCGGGGGACCGTTCCCCCACCGGCCGGCCCGGTTCCGGGCCGCAGGCGGCCACGCCCGCGACGAGTACCGCGGTAATCCCGGCCAGCCCCGCCGCCCGGTCGCGCGCGGAGCGCCGCCGGGCCGATTTCCGCGCGTTCCCCGGCCGGCCGTCCCCGTTCCGGGAATCCTGTTCCCGGGCGTTCCGGGGAAGCCGGCCGAAAATCCGGGGCGATATTCGCTGGAACTGATCCATGACCGTCACGGTCATCCATCGTCACGTTTTTTCCCGCCCTGGGCAACGTGGGCGCGGTGGGCAAACACACCGGGCCGTGGGGGACCAGGTGAGCCGCCGCGAGACGTCCACCGGCGGGACCGGCCTCGGCCGGCCGGGCAACCGGCCGTTGAGACCTCGGTGAGCAGGGCGGTCAAGAGGGATCACCACTCGCATGCACCAGTCGGGATCTCCGTCGGGATTCGAGCCCGCGCGGTGCCGGGAAGCCGGGCATGGACGCACAGGCTGCTCTGCCCCGGGGAGTTCCTGCCGCATCATGCGATGCGGCAGCGCAGGTTACAGGCGCATGCACGGGAGACAGCCCCAGCCCGGACAGTACTACTTAGGTTAGCCTAACCGGCTCGTTCGGCCCGCACCGGCCCGCACGGCTGGGGAATTTCATGATTGTCCACAAGGAAGTCCGGCTCGACGACGCCGACGGCACCCGGTTCATCCTCTGCCACAGCCCCGACCAGGCCACCCGCGACCAGGCACGGCGCACCGCCGACCTCGACCGGATCGCCGAACGCCGATCCGAGCAAACCTGGTGCACGATCCGCCGCCAGACCGGCCGGATCATGCAGATCATCCTCGCCGGCACGGTCGCCCAGAGCACCACCCTCGCCCCGGCCCAGAAGGCCATCTGCCAGGCAGTTTCCGTCCCACCACCCGCCCGGGCCACCGCCTTCGGCCCCAGCTGATCACCCCGGAACAGCCCTCGCAGGATCGGCCAGGCCCGAGGGCGTGGACACACGCCCCCCATCCGGCCCTACACGCGTTTCCACAGGCCAGCACCATGATCAGAAGATTCGTGTGACCACCAACTGCGGAACTCGGGAAACAGGACAAGAGGAAAACGTGCCGGAGCTCTGGCCCCGCTGCCGCGGACGCACCACCGCGACCACCACTCCTGATTTCCACGGCTTCCCCGGGAAAGCCGGAAAGATCCCGAGAACGTCGGAGCCCTGTTATTCTGAGATAGGAGATGTCTGTTCTATCACCCGAGGCCGACAGGGAAGGGAGCCGCCACAAGTGGACGCGGCACGGGACGCAGTGGAGTCGGTTCTGGAGACGGCATCCGACCATGTTCCGCGGTACGTTCTCTACGGGGCGTACGGAACCAACCTGGCCAGCAACGACAGGGGTGGCATCGACCGCCTCGGCCTCTATCTCGATGCCGCGGGAATACCCAACGGCGAGATAGAGCGTATCGGCGGCATCCGGATGAGCGGGGTGGCGATCTACGCTGCACTTCGATCCCTGCGATGGCAGCCGGTAAACAAGGCGGACTGGGCGAGCGGAGGGGTCTTCGTCGAACCGACTGGCGACGTGAACGATATCACCTACTTCAGCCTTTACCGCATGCCCCTCAAATGGTTTTTAATGATCATGCTCGACGAGTGCCACATCGACCCTCGCAAGTACGAAGAGACCGTCCGGATCCTCATTGACCGATGGCACGTACTCGAACAGGAGAGAAAACTGGATCTCAGTAATCAGCTCTACGGACGCATGCTGCTGTTCCGAGGCCGGACTCCTACTCGACCGGATAAACAGCGAGAAGACATCGTCTGCTTCACAGCCCCTTGGACCCTCCGCGATGTTCACCAGAACTCGGACGTGGCGGAATCAATGCTAAACGAACGTCCTTCGCGATGGTTCTACGATGAGAAACCGTGCGAGCCGTTCTTCAACCCACTGAATTATCGCTATGCCCGCGTGATGACCGAAGGCCTCATGCATCTGGGCATGGACGAGAACACGGCGATCCGGTACGTGGTCGGGATCAGAGGCAACGTCTCCCCCGGCTCCCCAGAGTACATCGCCGGTTCATCCGTGACTATCAAAGAGTACAAGTCGACCATACAATCACTGGCCATCCAGGACTGCGTTCCGACCGTGTCTCCCTAGAGACGACACGGTAGACGGTTAGACCGGCCGCAGACGGTTACACCGGCCGCGGACAGCGCGGCGCACAGATACCGGTTCAGCGCGGTGATACCACCCCGGCCGGAGAGCCACTCGTCCGCGAGGACGAGCACTCGCATCTGCCGGTGCTGCCAGTGCCGTCGGTGCCGTCGGTGGGTTCGTGGCCGGTTGTCGTCCGGTCCGGCCGCGCTGCTGTGCCGCGATCGGCTCCTCGACCTGGGCGGTCGCTGGCCGGTGCCGCTCGGGCGGATGCCGGGGCAGGCCGAGCGTGCTGATCGGATACCACATGCCGAACTGGTCGCCACAGGCGTCCCAGACCCGGCGCAGGTAGTCGTATGCTTCGGCCGCGTGCTCGCCGCCGACCGGGGCGAACACGTGCATCACGAGTTCCGGCGCGACCAGTGGCCCGGCTGGGCCGGGTGTCAGGTTCTCGTCGATGCCGTCCCCCGGATGTCGTCGGCGGAGACGCTCACGTTCCAGACAGTTCTGGCGTTTTCCGGGATGTCAGGCGGGTGGATGGACGGTTATGATCCTCTGGTGACTTTCTGCTCGGGGTAACCGTGGCCCTGAGCTTCCTCACCGGCAACCTCGATGTCGGGGGCCGCCCAGCTGCCCGGAGGTGCAAAGCTGCTCGGCTGCCCGGGTCCGCAGGGCGGCCCGGCCGGTGTCTGATAGCATGGGATATCGCTTGGAGGTGCGGCTGATGTCCGATGTGCTCATCCGTGACGTGCCCGATGACGTGCTGGCAGCCGTCGAGGCGCATGCCGCTCGGCTCGGTCTGTCCCGCAACGAGTATCTCCGCCGACAGCTTGCCCAGGATGCGGCACGCTCGGCCACCCCGGTGACCCTCGACGACCTGCGCTGGTTCAGCACCACCTTCCGCGATCTCGCCGACCCGGAGGTTATGCGGCAGGCCTGGGCGTGACCGCCACAGCCGAGACGACGCAGCGCTGGCTCGTCGACAAATCCGCTCTCGTCCGGCTGAGCGAGAGTCCCGACGCCGACCTGTGGCTGTCCCGCATCCAGCAGGGCCTGCTCCGGATCACGACGGTCACGATCCTGGAGGTCGGCTTCTCCGCACGATCCGTTCAGGATCTCCGCGTCCGGCTGCGCCGGCCGCCGGTCTCGGCGATGCCCGTCGAGAACACCACGCCCCGTATCGAGTCCAGGGCTGTCGAGGTCCAGGAGCTGCTCGCCGGCACCGGGCACCACCGCGCACCATCCGTCCCCGACCTACTCATCGCCGCCACGGCCGAACTCGCCGGGCTTGTGGTGCTCCATGTCGACAAGGACTTCGAGCTGATCGCCGCGGTCACCGGGCAGCCCGCCGAGAGGCTCCGTCTCGGCACCGGGTAGCTCGGTGAGCCCAGGTCTGCCCCATCTTCTCCGGGCGATGAAGGCCGTTGACGCCGAGGTCGATCATCACCATGGGCCCGGACGACCCTGTGCGATCATCTTCGCCAGCCTCGTCACCCTCGCCTGGACCGTTCCTCCTCGTGGCTTCAACTGTCGACATGCTCCGGACAGGCTCGGAAGCAGAGAGTCCGCCGCTCTAGCGTTGCGTGATTCCGCTTCTTTTATCAGCCGTTGTTGGCGACCAAATTCTTGATGCCCTTGATACGGGCGAAGTTTGGAAATGTGAAATCGGACTGGTGATCCGACCGGTCGCCATTTTGTTGATCAGGGAGGTGCGGGTCCGCCTCAAGCGCAGGATTGACCCCGTGACCGGATTCGGTCGAGGTGTCGGGCGCGGCCCCGTTCAGCCGGTTCTGGGCTATCCAGGCCAGAACATCGTGGATCGCTCGTGCCTGCACGAGGCCGAGACGCTTGCTCTGCTCACCGTCCAAGCAATGGATCTCAAAGACCATGGTGGGCGGCTCGCGACGGCCGCCGCCTCGCCGGCTGCTCGGCGTCGAAGACGCGCCCACCGACTGATCGTCGTGGCCTGATCCCATGCGCGCACGCTATGTGCGTGCGTGGCGGGAGTCCGCCAGGGCGCCCGACCGCATCCATGGTCTTCCGAGTGTCCCTCGGGGCATCGATGGTTCCCGGGACTTCGGAGTCCGCAGGTTCCACAACCCTCAGTCCGCCGGGCCCGGGAGCCAGAAGACCGGCCCCGGTGCTCGAAATGGGCGCCCAAGCCTCGAATGCGACCGCCAGGCGGCCGACGACCCGCTGTCCGGTTATGCAAGTTTGGCGAGGTTGAGGGTGGTTTCGTGGCCGTCGGCGAAACGGACGATCATGTAGGCAGTGCCGCCGATGGCCGCCAGGTAGGCGTTGAGCGTCGACAACAGAAGGTCGTGCGGCTGTTCCATGCGGCTGATGGCTGCCTGGGTGACACCCATGCGGCGAGCAAGCTCGACCTGGGTGAGGGTGGCAGCCTGGCGGAGCGCGGCCAAGCCCATCGCGTAGGTACGGTCGGCTTCGGCCATGCCTGCACGGACCTGGGCGACCTCGTCGGCGATATCGGGCCGTTGGGCGAGCTGACGGATGCGGTCGTTGCCGCGGAGGAACGTGACGCCGCCCTCGGTCGTGTCGTTGTCGGTCATGGGGTGCCTCCTTGCTGGCGCAGCCAGGCGTCGACGAGGGCTTCACCGCGGGTGGCGGCACTGGCGTAGAACACGTCGCCGATCGTCTTCTTGTCGAACCCGATCAACGCGACCACGACGTGGTCGTCGGCGGGGAATCAGCAGATGATCCGGACCGCGACGTCCGGGTCGAAGGGGTGGGCGACGCGCCAGAGTTCGTGGCGGCGGGCTTGCCGTACCCGTTTGAAGGTCGGGGACTCCTCGAGGGGGCTGGCCGGGAGCTCAGTGAGCGCCTGTAGGAGCGCGACAGCGACGGTGAGGACGCGGCCTCCCTGTTCTTCCGCGCGGGTCAGCCAGCGGTCGAACTCGTCGGTCCAGCCGACGATCACCTCCCCGAGGATGAGCCCCGGTTAATACAACGTCAACCTCATAGCCGGCCGCGAGCCGCGACGCAGCCGACGAACGATGCACCGAACCTCAGCGGAACCGGCGGGACCGTTGCACCAACGACCGCAGGCCGGCGGCCCGAGCGAGCCACAGTGGGTCAGCAACAGCCACGCCGGCCACCACGATGCTGCCACTCACCGCACGACACGGAGCGTGCCCCCAACGGGATTCGAACCCGTGCTACCGCCTTGAAAGGGCGATGTCCTAGGCCGCTAGACGATGGGGGCGGGCAGCAGCGATCGGGCTGGCTCACAGCTCGGACGCGGCGACGTCTGCCGTCGGTACGGCAAGCTGAGCATAGGGGACGGCGGGCGGTGACGACAAACCGCCTTCCGCCCGTGGCTCGCCGGGCCGGCGCGAAGCGGGCGGGAGCGGGTCGGGATGGTCCGGCTGTCCGGCTGTCCGGCTGTCCGCGGCGGAGGGGCGGCCCCGCGTCCCGCTCCGGTGAGGTCAGGTGGCCGGGAGCGCGGGCCGTGGGTCCGTCCAGCGGTACCGGGTGCGGAAGAACGCCCGGACCGGGCGTCCGCCGATGGCCAGGTTGTGCCTGACCGGCACCGGGCCGCTCGGGTCCGCGACGTCGAAGGACAGCGTCACGGTGTCGGCCCGCTCCAGCGGTGTGTTCGGGTCGTAGACCCGTAGCGTGACCGCGGTCTGTCGCTGCTCGTAGGCGTACGCGAGCACCTGGTGGTTGTGGCCGAGCTGGAAGGGGCTGTAGGAGCGCACCGTGATGATGCCGAGCGGGGACAGTGTGCCGCGGTCGATGTCGAGGCGTACCTGTGGCCACTCGTCCACAACGGTGATCCGCCCGGCGCCGCGCAGCGTCAGCGATGACCGGGTGGTGTCCGCGTCCCGGGTGGACATGAGCCGGTAGTAGCGGGCGACGCCACGCGGGATGTCGAAGCTGTCGAACAGCCGGCGGACGAGGTAGCGGTACAGCGGCGAGTCGGGTGGTGGCACCTCCTTGGACGTGGGCGGTGGCAGCCTCGCCTCGAAAAGATCGCGAGTGGCGTAGGCCATCCCTCCGCACAGCCCGCGGCTGGCGTCCCCGACCGGCACCCGGCCGACACCCGGGACTCTGATCTTCAGGACGGGCTGCCTGGGGAAGTCGTTGGTGAAGGGAAGGGCCTGGCCGCTCGGCAGGAAGCCGTCCACGGCGGCGTGGGCGTCGACCATTGATGTCTCCTTCTGCCTTCGCCTGGGAGCGGTATGTCCGTCCAGGGTCCCATCCGGACGGGATGGGCAGAAGCCGCCGGCAGCCGGCAGCCGGCAGCCGGAAACCGGAAATCGGCAGCCGGCAGCCGGCAGCCGGTCACCGCTGCCAGGTTGCGCAGTGATGGTCGTCGGCGAGGGTGCTGATCGGACGGATGTCACCGGGCCTGATCGACAGCGTCTGCGCCCGCTCGGTGGTGTGGACCGGCCAGACGGGCGGCGCCGGGGTGGGGAGCGTCCGGCCGGCCGCGCCCACGCCGTCCCTGCGGTTCGGCGCCCCGGCCGGCGGTGTGTTCGGGTCGCCGGTGGCCGCGAACCTCGTCCAGTACTGGATCATCGTGTCGGACAGTTCCCGGTGGGCCGAGCCAGGCCACTGCTGGTCGGCGTCCGGGATCAGGTAGCCGAGTTCCCATCCGTGCGAGGCACCGGGGAGCGTGCCCGGAACGGACGGTGCGCTGTCGGGCAGGTCGAACTCGTAGGAGAAGACCGGCACGCCGGCCCGCGTCAGCATGGACGCCGAGGCCACGCTCGGGCAGGTGAACAGCGCGTCGGTGATGACACGGGCGAGCCGTTCGGCCGGCGGCGCCGAGCCCGGCGGATAGTCCCTGCGGACGGCGCCGATCCTGTCGTGGAAATGCTGGTCGAGGACCGCGTTCACCTGCTGGTCGGTCAACCGGCCGGCCCGGCCGCTCCAGGGCCTGGTGAAAATGCGGCCCTCGTCCCGCACCGTCCCGATGATGACCGGCACTTTCGCGAAGGCGCCGGTGGCGATGGCCGTGGACGGTGGCACCGGCAGCGTCCGCCCGCCTGTCACGGGCGCCCACGGGAACGGGCTGAGGATGTCGGCCTGCTGGTCGGCCGCGGCGAGCACGTCCCGGGCGGGTAGCGCACGCATGCAGTCCGCCGCCCGGACGGGGTCGGTGCAGCCGAGCCTGCGCGCGGTGTCGGTCCCGGTCCGCTCGGCGTCCCGCACTGTCAGGAACGGCCATGAGCACGGGCCGCTCTGCACGATCGCGCGATGGAACAGGCCGGCCGCGGGCGGGGAGGCGAGCAGCGCGCAGGTACCGATCGCCCCGGCCGACTCGCCGAAGACCGTCACGTTGCCGGGGTCGCCGTGGAACGCGGCGATGTTGTCACGAACCCAGCGCAGCGCGGCCGTGATGTCCTGGACCGCGTATGTCCCGGAGTCGCCCGGCCGCGCCTGCCCGCTGCCAGGCTGCCCGTTCCCGGGCTGTCCGCTGCCGGGCTGTCCGTTCCCGGGCTGTCCGTTCTCGGACCGGCTGTTCCCGGGCTGCCTGTCCTCGGCGTCGAGCCCGGGCAGCGCAAGATATCCCAGAATTCCCAGGCGGTATTCGACCGAGACGACGACCACCCGGCCTGTCGCGGCGAGCAGGCTTCCGTCGTATTCGTTCGCGGAGCCGCCGACAAAACCACCGCCGTGGATCCAGAACATCACCGGTAGCCGGCCACCGCCCGCCCGGTCACGGCCCGCCCCGCCGCTCGTCTCGCCGCCCGTGTCACCGTTCGGGCCGGGGCCGCCGAGCTGGCCGCCGTCCGCGCCGCTGTCGCCGCCCACGGCGGGAACGTGAACGTTGACGAAAAGACAGTCCTCGTCGGACTGTTCGCCCAGGCCGCCGTTGTCCGGGCTGCCCTGAAGGCAGGGATGCGCTTTCTTCGTGGCATTCCGGATACCTGTCCAGGGCGCGACGGGCTGGGGTGAGCGCCACCGTCGGTCACCGACCGGCGGTGCCGCATATGGAATTCCATAGAAGGACGTGCCCAGGGCGGTGCGCGCGCCGCGGACCGTACCGCCGGTCACGGGCACGACTGTGGGGCTGGTTCTCGTTGAACCGCCACCGGCCTGTTCACGGTCGTCATGGGCCGGGTTGGCCGAGCATGACGTGACCGTAAGGAAGAGGGCGACGACGAGGAGCAGCGACATCATGCCCGACGCCGTACTCCGGATATGGACCGGCTCCATGGCTGCCCCCCCGGTCTCATGGTCCATATCCTCGCCGGGCTCGGGTTCCCGACGGTTCATGCCGGTGGTCGGTGTGATGCTTCCCGGCGCGCTGCTTCCGTATCCATTCCTTGCCGATTCTCATGATGACGGCAGCCGGCCGTCCGCCGCGCGGACGGGTTCCCGCCGGCACCGGCACGGTGATCGTCCACAGCGATCGTAGGCTCAGCGGCCGGAGCCGACGAGGTCCTCCGTTCCGCTCGCTCTGCGGGTCGCCGCGACGTGCCCCCGCAGGCCGGCGGCCAGGCGGATGCTCAGGACGCCCGCCGGTGGCAGCTGTGGCGTCTTCATGGATGTCGGGATGGGGACGGCGTCATCGCTACCGTGGCGGTTGCCCGCCAGCGGTGCTCTGGAGGACGGTTCGGGAGCAGGGGTGGTGGTCGTCCTTCCGGCGCTCGGGGACGGGCCGGCCCGGCTGATCGGCAGGGAGGGCCGTGTGATCGGGCACGAGGCCGCCCTGGTCGCGAACCCGACGCGCGGCACCATCTCCGGGCCGGGGAGCGCGTCGGGGTGGCAGCGGGTGTCCGCGAGGAGCGCGCCTCCGATGTTGCTGTTACTTACGGTGATAATCGGGTCGAGCTGTCGGGTGGCTCCCGCGGGATCCGCGTCCCTGAACAGGGTCGCGACCGGCCCGGCCGCCGCGACGGTCATCGCGAGGATCAGCGCCCGCAGGGCCAGCGTGCCGTTGTTGCGCTCTTCCGGGCGGGCGCGGAAGAATGGCCGGAACGCCCAGCTCGGCGCATGTCGTGCCATACGTCTCGACACGTGTCGCACCGTGCGATGGCCGGACGTAGTGTGCTTACGGTATTGCTTACCGTGTATGCCGCGATTTCTGCCGCGGCTGCCGCCGTGAGGGCGGCCCACGGCCATGGCGGCATCGCACGACATCGTGCGGCACCTCCACATCACGCGCATCCTGGTCCGTCGCCATGGCGCCGGCCGACACATCCGACACATCCGACACATCCGATATGAGTGGCAGGCTAGCGTGTTCTGGTGCCATACGTAGTGTTGTCGCCACGTGTTGGGTAAGTGTGGATGTTATGTGACCGACAGTAAAGGACGCCGGGGTGGGTCACGTTTGGCATCCGCGGGATGCGGACACAAATCCATCACCCTTCGAGGTGTCAGAGATACCAGTAGTAATGCAACTGGCAGTGGCGGGACGTGCGGCGGCGCCGGGCAGCCGTCCGCGCACGCACACGGCATCACACGGCATCACACGGCATTCACGCGGCATCACATGGCATGAGGTGATCCTGATGACAACGAGTGTCACGACGGCCGGCCCGTTCGACATCCCGCTCGACGTCCCACCAGGCGCGGATCCGGACCGGGCGCTGCCCGCGGACCTGTCGGATCCGACCCGGGCCGGTGCGGCGCTCGGTGCGCTCGTCGCGTCCGGCCGGCTCGATCCTCCACCGCCCGCCGCGGGCTCCACCGCCGCCCGCTGGCGCGTCCTTGCCGATCTTGCTGTCAGCGACGGCACACTGGCGCGGCTGGCGGCCGGGCACGCCGGCGCGGCCGCGCTCCTGAACGAGCTGGGCGGGCCGGTGCCACAGCGTGACCAGCGGTGGGGGGTGTGGGACGTCGACACCCCGGTGAGCCCGCTGGTCGCCCACCGGGGCCCGGACGGCTGGACGCTGCACGGCGCCAGGCCGGCCTGCTCGGGGGCGCGGGTGCTCACCCATGCCCTGGTGGCAGCCGAGATCACCACCGCCGAGGAGGGGGAGACACACCAGCTGTTCGCCGTGCGGCTGGACGACCGCGGCATCGCGGTGGCGGCCGGTGGGCGGGCGTCCCGGACAATGGCCGCCGGCGCGGACACCGCGACGGTGCTCTTCGACGGGGCGCCGGCCGTGGCGGTGGGCGGGCCGGTCGGGCCGTCCGGGACGTCCGGCCGCTTCGGCGTGGCCGCCGCGGCCTACTCGGAGCGGCCCGTGTTCTGGCACGCCGCGGCAGGGGTCGCGGCCTGCTGGTTCGGCGGCGCGATCGGGGTGGCCCGCCCGCTGTTCGCCGCCGGCCGACTCGACCGAGCCGGCCGCGAAGGCCGTTACGATCATGAAGGCTGGGCCGGCCGTACCGCCGGCCACCACGGATCCGTCAGCCGGTACGGGCCCACCGGTGGCCCCGCTCCCGCCGGCCATCACTGGTTCGCCGACCGGAGGGGGCGGCCGCTGGACGCGCGTGCGCTGGCCCACCTGGGCCGGGTGGACGCGCTGCTGATGGCCGGGCGCTGCGTCCTGGAGACGGCCGCACGGGAGATCGACGCCGACCCCGACGACGCCGGCGGCTCGGCGCGGCGGCGCGCCCTGCAGGTGCGGGCCGCGATCGAGACATGCGCGACGGAGGTGATCGACCTGGTGGGGCGCGCGCTCGGCCCGGGGCCGCTGTGCTCCGACCGCGGCTATGCCCGGCGCGTCGCCGACCTTGGTTTCCACCTGCGGCACAGCCACGTCGATCATGATCTCGAGGTGCTCGCGAACGTCGTCCTGGACGATCTCGACCCGTTCTGGTGGTGACTGACGGTGAGGTGGCTACAGCGGGTCAGGTGGGTATCGAGGACGGTATGAAGCGTCGTCCTGAAGGCATCCCGCCCGGCGATCTCTCCGATGAGGATCTTGTCCGTGAAGTGGAACACCTGCACGCGACCCGGCACGAGACGTTCCTGCACGGCACCGGGGACGCGTTCGACACGCACACGTCACGGATGCTCAGCCTGGAGTACGAATACCGGCGCCGGTTCGCCGCGGTGCTCACACCGGACCCGCTACGGACCCGTGCCGGCAGCCGTCGGGCCGCTGCCGTGGGCCGTGGCGGCTCGTGACGGCCGGCCCGTGACGGCTCGTGACGTGCCCGGTCAGCTCGTGATGTCCCGGGCCGCGAACACGATCCTGGCCAGGATGATCGTTGCCAGGCCGTAGCCGCCCTCGAGCAGCAGCCCGTGTTGGATGCTGGACCAGGGGACCGGCGCGCGGAACAGGTCGACGAACGCCATCCAGTAGTGCGTGGGCAGGTAGGGCTGAATGACCTCGGCGGACGGGATCTGGTCGAGCACACCCGCGGTGACCAGGATGCCGAGCGCACCGAGCGTGGCCGCGAGCGGCGTGGACGTGATCGTCGACAGGAACAGCCCGAAGCCGGCGATCCCGAGCATGGAAGCGGCCACGAACAGCGCCGACAGTCCGATCCGGATCGTCGCGTCCGGCAGGGAGAAGGGCGGCCCCCCACCGGACAGCGGCTGGATGGGAGCGAGCCCGAACAGCGCCCAGCCGACCGTGAACGCGGTCGAGGTCACCGCGCTCACCGCGATCAGCAGATAGGCGATGATCGAGATCATCTTGGCGGCCAGCAGCCGTCCCCGTCCGACCGGACGTATGACCAGATAACGCAGAGTGCCGGCGCTCGCCTCGCCCGCGATCGCGTCCCCCGCCAGCAGAAGCACCGCCACCGGCAGGAACAGCGGCAGGACGAGCGCGAGGGCCGCGACCGGGAACCATGTGCCGTTGCGGACGACCTCGGCCAGGAACGCCGGGCCTATCGGCTTCGAACCGGTTCCGCTGATCTTCAGGAAGAAGGCGACGATGACCGGCAGCGCCGCGAGCATCAACACCGACAGCCACGTCCGCCGCCGCAGCAACAGCAGGCGCAGCTCGACCCGGATCATAGTCCGCCCCGGATCACTGCTCGTCCTCGGCCGGCTCCCAGCCGCCGCCCCCGTCACTACCGGTCAGCTCGAGGAAGACGTCCTCGAGCGTCCGGCGTTCCACCACCAGTTCGTGCACGCGCACGCCGGCCGAGACCAGCGCGGCGTTGAGCGCCATGGGATTCAGCGTCCGCGCGATCAGGGAGTGCCCCTCCCGGCCCTCCAGGACGCGCTCGAGCAGGTGCGCGGCAAGATCGGAATCCGGGGTGCGCAGGGTCACCCGGCCGGTCGGGCCACACAGCGCGTTGAGCGAGTCATGGGCGACCAGACGGCCGTCACAGATGATCGCTGTTTCGGTGCAGAGCATCTCGACCTCCGCGAGCAGGTGCGAGGACAGGAAGACGGTCGTTCCCGCGGCGTTCAGCTCGAGCAGCAGGTCGCGGATCTCCCGGATGCTCTGCGGATCGAGCCCGTTCGTCGGCTCGTCCAGGATGAGCAGTTTGGGATGCCGCAGCAGCGCCGCGGCCAGGGCGAGCCGCTGCTTCATTCCCAGCGAGAACCTGCCGATGGGCCGGTCGTCGACGTCACCGAGCCCGACCCGTTCCAGCGTGTCCTCGATCCGCTTGCGGCGCGAGCGCCGGGCGCCGCCACGCCCGGCCGAGTCGAGAGCGGCCAGTTCGACCCGGGCGGGCAGGAAGGTGTGGAACGCGGGAGCCTCCACGAGCGCGCCGACCTTGGGCAGCACCTGCCGGGCGTGACGGGGCATGCTCCGGCCGAGCAACTGGACACTGCCGGCGCTCGGACGCACCAGCCCCAGCAGCATCCGGACGGTCGTGGACTTGCCCGAGCCGTTGGGGCCGAGGAACCCGAACCGGTCGCCCGTCGCCACCTGTAGGTCGAGGCAGTCGACCACGGTCCGGCCCCGGTAGCGTTTGGTCAGCCCATCCGCATGGATAGCGAACGTCATACCGCCTCCCGCCCGTCGCCGGCGACAGCAGGCACAGCGACAGCAGGCACAACGGCAGCAGGCACAACGGCAGCAGGCACAACGGCAGCAGGCGCAGCGGAGGCGGGCATGGGACGGTTACGCGCCAGGACAGGCGGGGCAGCCGAGCCAGGCCCCACCGGCGTCCGGGGGAGCCGTCCCGGCCCGTCGGAACAGGATGATCGCAAGGTAGGCACTGTAGTACTAGTAAACCGGGTGGCTATTACGGGCCATCGACAGCCGGGGGCAGATCGGCCCTGAGGCGCCCGTCCGCGTCGGGACCCGCCACGGCAGGTACGATCAGGCTCGGCGGGCCGTTAGCTCAACTGGCAGAGCAGCAGACTTTTAATCTGCGGGTTCAGGGTTCGATCCCCTGGCGGCCCACATTTGATCAT
>NZ_CAKKTL010000002.1:11653-41009 GCF_920664355.1 Protofrankia sp. CiP1_Cm_nod2 | reverse complement strand
GGCTCAACGCGGGCTCAAGCCCTACGATCTTGTTCTCTGGGTGGCCGTGCGGGCTCAACACCTTGATCCTGTTGGTGACGTTGCGTGCCCGCTCTGCCCATGTCGTATTCCCGGCGGGGTGTTCCTCCGAGTGGGTCGACGTGAGCAGTGCGTGGCTACGTAAGCGAGAGCGGGCTCTGGCGACGATCACGTTACGCCGTGAGGTGCTGAGGCTCGCGGGAGGCGCGAGACCTTCTCGCCGGACCGTCGCGGCGGTCGGGTGGGAGCTGAGCGCGGGCGGTCCGGCCCGGAAGACGTCGGGGAGGGCGGGAAGCACGCTGGCAAAGCCGGGATGGTCCCGAAGCGTAGGTGACTCTGTCTCCACAGGGCTCGGGGCGGTTCAGTCCTGATCAGTCGCTGTAATGGTAGCGGGCTTTGAGAATCTTCACTGTCTTGTCGTCGGCCCGGTAGACCAGCCGGTGCTCGTCGTCGATGCGGCGGGACCAGTAGCCGGACAGGTCGCCTTTCAAGGGCTCGGGCCTGCCTATCCCCGTGAAGGGGTCGCGCTGGATCTCGCCGATCAAGCGCGTGATCCTCGTCGCCATTTTCCGGTCGGCGCCCAGCCAGTACAGAAAGTCCTCCCAGGCGGCGGGGTCGAAGTGGATGCTCCGCACTACTCACCCGCCAGAGCCTGTAGCTCCTCCATGGTCTTGACGGCGGCAGCCTGGTGCGACTTGTCCCGGGCGACGGCCTCCATGAGCCGCCGGGCGTTGGCGGGAGATCGTAGCAGGTAGATAGTCTCCTGCCAGGAGTCGAAGTCCTCAGCGGACATGAGGACGGCGTCTCCGTTCTTGGAACTGATCCGTACCGGCACGTGGTCGTCGTTGACCTGCTGAATCAGGGGGAACAGGCGCGAGCGAGCCTCGCTGGCGCTGATAGCCACTGTCACCCTCCTTCTCTATTGTACAAGTTTACCGTACCATAGAGGTACGATGTTTGGGTACGGTACCCGGATCGGCTCATCCTCCTCCGTCAAGCCTTGTTCCTCCAGTCGTGATCGGGCGGTGACAGTGAGACGGCGTGCCCGGTGGTGATGGGAATGGCCAGCCCGGGGCGGTCGATGGCACGGGTGGGGGCGTCAGGGTGGCCGCGGAGGGCTCCTTGCGCGGCGCCAGTACCATCTTGCTGTGTTCTGGCGGCGGAGCCGGGTGGCGGCAGAGATTGAATCATTGTTGGTGGAGGATCGGTTCCGGGTGCAGCGGACGATGCCCGCCGACCTGCTGGCGACGCCCGGTTATCTGGCTATGAACAACCACCGGTTCGGGATAGCGTCCGAGGTTGCCGAAAGGGCATCATGGCGGGCTCCTGAAGCGCATCGTTTCAATGTGGAGCCCGGATTCGTCCTGCTTGGCGTTGCTCCACCGGAGCGGTCGGACGGTGGACACAGGCCGATGCTACTGAGCGCATATGACGCGCAGAACGGAGCTGGCACCCAGCTACTGGCTGCCTGGTGGCTGGATCCAGGCGCGCCGAGGGAGCCTGTCGCCGCGTTCAGTAATTTCCTGTCCCAGTTCGGGGTATACATGACCAGTGGACGAAATGAAAGCCTCTTCTTCCTTCGTGCCCTGGGTGCCGTTCCGCCGCAGCCGGTGCGAGGGTCGCACGATGTCGAACTGCATGCCCTCCACCAGGTCCAGCAATTCGCCGGAACGGTCGGCTGGGCGTGGTGTTTCGGAATTAACACGCATAAATATAGAGGCCATCTTTCTGTTTCTGGCCGGTGAGATTTTCGCGTAGTCATCCGTTGTGATACATAATCCGTGGTGGCGTGATCCGTCTCCGGTACACGAGGTGCGGTGCCGGGCTCGGGGCGGCGGGAGTTGTCCTGGTGAACAGACCCGGCAACGCAGGTGATCTCACCGATCCAGGTTCGCGGGGGCGAAGATGGGCGGATGATGCCGCTGCTGGACGCCGGTGAGGTCGCCCGTGCTCTTCGGGCGGCCGGGGTGGGGCGGCGGGAGCCGGTGGCGGTGGTCGTGGTCGCCGGGGCGGGAGTCGGGCTGGCCTGCGAGCGGGGCGGCTGGGCGGTGCGGGCTCACGAGCCGTCCGCCGTCGTGGCCGAGGTCGAGGATGTTCTCGGGCCTCGGTGGGTGTGGTGGTCGGCGCGGGGGGCGGCGGCGCCGCTGGTCACCGCCGGTGTGCGGCTGGCTGTCTGTTGGGATCTGGCCGCCGTCCACCGGGTGCTGCACGGTGGACGGCGGGACGACCCCGGCGCGGTATGGGCCGCCGCCCGTGGGCTGCCGCTTCCCGCCGCCGGTGGCGGGAAGATGGCGCGGGGTGGGCAGCTCGACCTGCTGGCCGTGGTGGAGGACGCGGCCGACGGTGACGACCCGCAGGAGCCGGTCCGCGGCGACGGGCAGCTGCGCTCGGGCTGGGCGGACGAGGCGTGGGGCATCCCCGGCCGCGGCGACCCGGCCGGCCGGCTGCGGCGGGCTGCCCGTTTCGCGGAGCTCGCCCTCGCCGTCCGGGCGGCGCAGGAGCGGGCGTTGCGCCGGCTGGACGACCCGCGGGCGGCGCCGGGTGGCATACCGTTGGCGGTGCTGACGGCCTGGGCGGAGTCCGCGGCGGAGCTGCTCGCCCGCGAGCTGGAACGGGACGGGCTGCCGCTGGACCGCGCGGCCGCCCAGCGGATGATCGCCAAGGTCGTCGGTCCCCGGCCGCGGGACGGCGCCGAGGATGCCGCGTCCCGGCGGGCGCGGGACGCCCCGGTGCTGGCCCACCTCGGTGGCGGGGTGGATCTGCGTAATCCGGTGGAGCTGCGAACCGCCCTGCTGGGCCTCGGCATCGACATCCCGGACACCAGGTCGGCCCGGCTGAAGCCGCTGCGCGACGTCCACCCGGTTGTCGCGGCGTTGCTGGCCTGGCGGAAGGCCGAGCGGATCGCCACCACCTACGGGTACCGCTGGCTGGACAGCTATGTGGGGCCGGACGGCCGGCTGCGCGGCGGCTGGCGCGGCAGCGACGGGGCCGGCGGCCGCATGACCGCCCAGGCCGGTCTGCACAACCTGCCCGCCGGCCTGCGGGCCGCGGTGGCGGCCCAGCCCGGTCACCGGATCGTGCGGGCCGACCTCGGGCAGATCGAGCCGCGGGTGCTGGCCGCCGTCTCCGGCGACCCCGCGCTGGCCCGGGCGACCGGGGATGACGACATGTACGCGCCGGTGGCGGCCCGGCTCGGCTGTGACCGGCCCACCGCCAAGGTCGCGGTCCTGGCGGCGATGTACGGGCAGACCTCCGGTGCCGCCGGCGCGGCCCTGCGGCAGATGCGGCAGGCGTACCCGCGCGCCATCGCCTACCTGGACGCCGCCGACGGGGTCGGTCGGGCCGGCGGTGACCTGCGGACGTTCGGCGGCCGGCTGGTCCGCACCGCGCCGTCGGCCCCCGCCGGCCCGGATCGGCCCGGCCCGCCCCGGACGGACCTGGATCGCGTGGCCCTGGATCGCGTGGCCATGGACCGGGTGGCCATGGACCGGGTGGCCATGGACCGGGTGGCCATGGACCGGGTGGCGGCCGCGCGCGGCCGGTTCGCCCGTAACGCCGTCATCCAGGGTGCCGCGGCTGAGCTGTTCAAGGCGTGGGCGGTCACCGTCCGCCGGGAGCTGGTGCTCCTCGGCGGCACGATCGTCCTCTGCCTGCACGACGAGCTGCTGCTGCACGTCCCCGCCGACCGGGCGAACGACGCCGTGTCGCTGATGCACCGGACGCTGGCCACGACCGCCGCCTACTGGGCGGGCGGAAGCGGGGTCCGCTTCGTCGCCGACGTCTCCGTGATCGACAGATGGTCGGACGCCAAGAGCTGACGCCAGGAACTGCTGACGCCAGGAGCTGACGCCAGAGCGCCGGTCAGGTAACCATACGTATCCCCCCTGAACGATGGCATGCTTCGATAGACGTCGGCCACCGGAGAAGATCGGCGTAATTTTGTCGTTGTGTACGCTTTTGTGGCCAAAAAGCGTACACAACGACAAACTCTCCTGGATCATGGCCTGGACGGGTGGTCGTGTATGGGATCCGAGCTACTTGACCGGCGCTCCAGGAGCTGACGCCAGGAACCGAGGCTGCCCGCTCGCGTTTCCCCTTGAGTGGGCCGCGGTTGGGGCCGCTGGCCTCCCGAGCCGCTCTGCCCGTGGAACACACGCGAGCCGGGGACGCGGGGAAACTCGCGGCGGGCACGGGCGTCCTCGCGTCGCGGCGTGCGGTCGCGGCCCTGTCCCGTGTCCGGTCGCGGTGCGGTGATGTCGCCGATCTGTCGGGCCCGCCGCCGCCCACGTAGCTGACGATCTGTCCGGCATACCGCGTAGGCTCGAGACCGCCGGCATCCTGTGCGGCGCGGACACCAGCTGGGTGCGGCCGCGGGTTGGGAGGTGACGTTCGTGTCGGACTCGCTGGATCTGGGCGGGCCGCTGACGCCGCCCGCGGCCAGGGCGGCCGTGCCGGGGTCCGCGGGCGGCGCGCTTGAGCTCTCCCCGCCGGCGCCTGTTCCGGTCGTCGCCGACGACCGGGTGGACAGCATGATTCCGCTCGACGAGGCGACCCGGGCGGAGCTGCGCAGAAGGGCTGCGGCGTTCGCCGATGACCTCGCCACGCAGGACCCGAGAAGTCCGGCGTTCCAGGACAAGATCGGCGATATCGCGTCGATGGGCCAGCGGGAGATCGTCGCGAGTGCCCGGACGTCCAACCGGATGCTCGAGCGTCCGGCGGCGGCGCTCAGGAGCGCCCGCGGTGGCCGTGGCGGTGACGCCCAGGCGCGCGTCGCCGGCACGCTCGTCGAACTGCGCCAGACGGTGACCGAGCTCGACCCGGCGAGGGCCGATCTGAAGGGCGCCCGCAGGTTACTCGGCGTGGTGCCGTTCGGCAGCAGGATCTCCAGCTACTTCCAGCGCTACCAGTCGGCGCAGAAGCAGCTCGACGCCATCATCAGGGCGCTCGACTCCGGCCAGGACGAGCTGCGCAAGGACAATGCCGCCATCGAGCAGGAGAAGGCGGAGCTCTGGGCCGCGATGGGCAAGCTCACCGAGTACGCGACCCTCGCGAAGGCGCTCGACAGCGCGGTCTCGGCGAAGATCGATCAGCTGCGGGCCGCGGATCCGGGGGCCGCTGACGCGTTCACCTCGGACGCGCTGTTCCCCATCCGCCAGCGCCAGCAGGACCTGCTCACCCAGCTGGCGGTGAGCGTGCAGGGCTATCTCGCCCTCGACCTCGTCCGCAAGAACAACATCGAGCTCATCAAGGGCGTCGACCGGGCGCAGACGACGACCGTCGCCGCGCTGCGCACCGCGGTGATCGTCGCTCAGGCGCTGGCGAACCAGCGGCTCGTGCTCGACCAGATCAACGCGCTGAACGCCACGACGAACAACATGATCATATCGACCAGTGAGCTGCTGCGCCAGCAGTCGGGCCAGCTCCAGCAGCAGGCGTCGTCCAGCACGGTCAGCGTCGAGGCCCTGCAGAAGGCATTCGACAACATCTTCGCGACGATGGACGCCATCGACACGTACAAGGCGAAGGCGGTCGAGAGCATGGTGGCGACCGTCGCCGCGCTCGAGACCCAGGTGGGACGCTCGAAGTCGTACCTGGAGCGGGCCCGCGCCAGCGAGCGCTGAGCGACGCCCGTCATCCGATCGGCCGTCATACGATCGGTACGGACAGGAGGTGCCGTGTTCTTCCGACGGCGTTCCGGCACCGCCAGGGGCCCCAGGAACGAGAACCTCGGGAACCAGGCCGCCCCGGCGGCCGGCTCCGGGCCGCGGAACACGGCCGAGGTCGTCCACCAGGTCAGACAGCTGCAACGGGAGCTCGCCGGGATCGTCGCGAGGGCGAACGCGGACGGGGGCCGGCTGCCGCCCGGGGCGGTGCCGACCGTACGTGACATCGATGACGTCCTGCGGCCGTTACTGCGCCACATCGAGGCCCAGTCCGCGAGCGAGGAGGAGATGAGGCATCTCACCGCCATCATCCACGAGTACCTCCCGCAGGCCCTCGGCGACTTCACCGCGTTGCCGGCCCAGTACGCCGGACGTCCCGGTGTCACGGGCACCACACCCGCCGAGGACCTGATCCGCCAGCTTCAGCTGCTCGACGAAGGCGCCAACGAGCTACAGGACCTCGTCTACACCGGGGACGCCGCCAGGCTGGCGATCCAGGCGCGTTTCCTGGACGCCAAGTTCCGCCGTTCGGACCTCGATTCATGACTGTCGTCCTGCCCAGGGGCGGGAACGTGCTGCTGGCGGGGGAGGCGCCCGGTATCGAACGGGTGGACATCGGCCTCGGCTGGAGCGACGGGCCTGGCCCGGCCGCCGTCGAGGTGGACGGCTTTGTCGTCCTCGGCAGCGGCGTCCTCGGCAGTGGCGCACCCGGCAGCGGCGGCGCGACGTCGCCCCAGGTGCTTCTGGCCCATCAGGTGCCGAACCCGACGGAACGGGCTGGCGCGTCCCCGCCGCCGCGCCTGCCCGTCGGTGACGCGGAAAAACTCGTTGTCACGTTGGCCGCCGTGCCGGCCGAGGTCAGCCAGGTGCAGTTCGGGGCGGCGATCTACGACGCGGCCGGGCGCGGGCAGACGTTCCGGTCGGTGCGCCACGCCTACGTCCGGGTCCGCAACCACGCCGACAATGTCGAGATCGCCCGCTACAGCCTGGATTCGGAAACCGGGCTGGAGACGGCAATGATCTTCGGTGAGATCTACCGTCACCCGCGGGGATGGAAGTTCCGGGCCATCGGACAGGGCTACGTCGACGGTCTCGCGGGCCTCGCCGGGCCCGACGGACGAGACATCGCGACGGTGCATCCCGGCAGGGTGGCCGCCTTCCTCACCCGGGCCTCGCCTGCCCGGACCCGGCGGAACGTGGCCGCGCACCTGCACCCGCCGCGCACCGAGCCGCACCGGTCACCTCCGGTGATCAGGCCCTCGTCGCCCCCGCGCCCGCAGCCCCCACACGTACCGCCGGCCGAGCGGGATCCTGCCGTGACGCGGCCGCCCGCACCGCCAGCCGGATCCGCACCCTCGACCGGACCTGTACCTTCGACCGGATCCGCACCGCCGGCTGGACCCGCACCGCCGGCTGGACCCGCACCGCCGGCTGGACCCGCACCGCCGGCTGGACCCGCACCGCCGGCCGGACCCGCACCGCTCACGCCCGTGCCGGCGGCTACCCGTTCGCTGCTCGACCTCGGCGGGCCCGACGAGGCCGTCCTCGTAACCGTGGCCCGTGCGACGGCCACCCGTGCCCTGGCGCGGCGGCCACCCATTCGTGACGGATACGGAGAGCATTCATCACGTCACAAACAGCGTATGGAACACGTCGCCGCACTCGATGACGATCATCCGGCCACCACCTGGACGGAGGAGAAACGCGGCTCGACCGCCATGACCGTGACCCTGCGGTGGACGCCACTGAAGACCCGGACCGGCCTGCCTCGCCCGAGCAACATCCACCTCGGCTGTCTCTGGCAGGCGAACGACGGGGCGGCCGGCCTCATGCAGGACCTCGGCGACACCGTCAGCGCCCCCGGGCCCGCGGCCCCCCGCCAGGTGCTGCGGCTCGGCCGCCGCGACGAGCTGGAAGGGCAGACGATCTTTGTCGATCTGGGTGCGCTCCAGACGTTCAGGCGCTTCTTCGTCTTCGCCTACGGACTGCACGCCGCGCCGGAATGGCCCCTGCTGCGACCAGCGCTCACCGTCGACGCCCGGACGGGTGAGCAGCTCACGATCCGCCTGGGTGACGCGCCGGCGGGCGCCCGGATCTGTGTCGTCGCGTCGTTCCACATCGTGCGGGACGACGTGATCATCCGGCGGGAGAACGACTTCCTCAGAGGAGCCCAGGCCGACGCCGGCGCACGCTATGGCTGGTCACTGGACTGGAGTCCAGGCGGGGAAACTCTGCGTGACGTTCCGTAGCGACACCGCCGGCCGACCGTGATCTACAGCGCCGGTATCCTGACGATCACTACTCGCCGAGCCCCGGCTCCGCCGCCCGGCCGAGCGCGCCAAGCAGCCCCTGGGCCCCACGGGAAACGCTCGATGGACGGGCGGGCGGCGCGGGAGGCGGGCGATCAGGTCCGTGATCCCGTCAGGCGGCCGGCACGCCGTCCAGCATCTTGGTCACCCTGCGGGAGGCGAACTCCGGGTGGTCGGCGACGTTGGTGGTGCCGCCGATCTCCGGCTCGTGCCGGCAGAGCAGAACGCCGTCCCTGGTGGGCACAAGATCTGGTTCCACGAAGTCGGCGCCCAGCCGGGCCGCCAGTTCGTACGAGGCCAGGGTGTGCTCCGGACGGTAGCCTGACGCGCCGCGATACCCGATCACCAGCGTCGGCCGGCACCGGTTGCCACCGGAGTCAGCCGACGCCGCGCCCGCCGAGGCGCCCGAAGCCGTCGAGACGACGGTGGTGGCGGCAAGCGGGGCCACCGGCGATACCCGCAATCACGGAACGGCGGTCCACGCATACTCCAGCGCAATGGCGGCGACTTTCGCCGGCGGCACGCATCGCACAGCAAACCGACAGGAGAAAACGAGCACGCAGATCATGTGTTACCTGTCGCCGTCGGTCAGCCGTCGAACTGGTGAACCCGTCGGCCGGAAAGCCGGCACCGGCATCGGACCGGGGCGGGCCGGCCACATCTCGCACGGGCGGTCGCTGGTTTCGATGTCGATCGCGTTCTTGACCTCCGGACGGTTGAGGGTGATCCAGGCGACCGGCCCCTGCTTCTCGTAGCGGGCTTTGTCCGAGCGGCTTATCGGATACCTCGGAGAGCGTACGGCCGAAGATCGAATATCATGCGGTCGTGAACGCGCACGGTGACACCGCCGATCCTGACCGGCGGGTGGGAAGCGCGGCTGGTGTCGCGTGTGCCGGCGCTCCCGGCGCGGGGAGGACAGAGGCCGCTACCGCCAGTTTGCCTACTGTCGTGGATGTTGTCACGGCACATCTGCCCGGTCTGCGGGTCCACTCGGTCGAGCGCCTGGGTGAGGGACTCGACAACATGGCTTACCTGGTCAACGGTGAGCTGGTCGTCTGGAGTGACGCCGCGCTCACCGACCCCGCCTATGACATCGGCCTGCTCTGCCGTGACCTCGGGGACGCGGCGCTGACGGCTGCCGTCGACAGGCTCCGGCCCGTCCGCGACCAGATGTTCTCCCTGCGAGAACGGGCTGTCTGCTACGCACGCTGCAGCGTCCTTGAGGACTTCGCGTACGGCCTGGAGACGGGGCGGCAAACCTACACCAACAGGGCCCTCGCCGCGCTGGACCGGTTTTTCTTGCCATAGGACGCGTGGGACGCTCTGCCGCTGCCGGCGATATCGCTGTCGCGTGACGCCGCCGGCGGGGTCCGCGGGGCTGGGTGCGTGGGGCTGGGTGCGTGGGCGGGGGGACATGCTTGCCTGAATCAACTATTTGGTCGAACCATTGAAAACATCGATCTTATGCTACTAAGATCCGGTCATGCTTGCGGCTGGGGTGAGCCACCTGTCGTCCGACGTTTCGGCCCGGCCCGCACGGCCGAAACGAATGCGCGTTCAGGTATCCACGACGAAGCGGAGGTTCTGATGGTCGGTGTGGAGACAGACACGGCTACGCTCACGGTCTACGACCGGTACGACGCTGAATCGATCAGGAGGTTTCGCGAGAAGGGCTGGTGGCAGGACGGCTCGGCCGCCGCCTTACTCGATCGGTGGGCGGACGCGACACCAGCTCGCCGGTTCGTCTCCGACGGCACCACCGAGCTCGATTATGCCACGGTCCGTGAGCGTGCCCATGGTCTTGCCGCCGCGCTCCTGCGCCGCGGGGTCCGGCCTGGTGACCGGGTGGCCGTCCAGCTGCCGAACTGGTCCGAGTTCGTGGTCTCCTACCTCGCGCTCGCGCGGCTCGGCGCGGTCACAGTACCGATCATGACCGTGTACCGGCACACGGAGATCGCCCACGTCCTGCGCAACTCCGGCGCGGTTGCCGCGATCACCACCGGGGCCTTCCGCGGCTTCGACCACGCGGCGATGTTCCGCGCGCTGCAGGCCGAGGCCCCGGCCCTCGGAACCCTCGTGATCGCCCGTGGTGACGCGGCCCCGGACGAGCTGACGTTCGCCGAGGCCACCGCCACCATCCCCGGCCCGGACGAGTTCGGCCCGTACCCGGAGCCGGACGTCCCGCACGTCATCGTCTACACCTCGGGCACCGAGTCCACGGCGAAGGGCTGCGTGCACACCTGGAACACGCTGGACTTCTCCGGGCGCGGCCTGGCCCGTGACGTCTTCCAGCTCACCGCCGAGGACGTCATGTTCATGCCCTCGCCGGTCGCGCACGCCACCGGGCTGGTCGTCGGTGTGCTGGTCCCGCTGGCCGTCGGCGCCGAGACGCATCTGCTCGACATCTGGGAGCCGAACGAGGGCCTGCGCCGGATCGAGCGGTACCGCACCACCGCCACCGCGACCGCGACCCCGTTCGTCCGGATGGCGCTGGACGCGGCACCGGAGGCGAAGCGGGACCTGTCGTCGATGCGATTCTGGCTCTGCGCCGGCGCGCCGATCCCCGAGACGCTGGCCCTGGAGTTCGAGCGGACCTTCAGCAACGGTGTGCTGATGCCGCTCTACGGCTGCAGCGAGCTGATGGCGGCGACCTGCTGCCACCCCGGCGACCCGATCGAGCGCCGCGCCGGCTCGGACGGTTCCCCCGCGCTCGACGGCATCCAGATCAGGCTCGACGGCCCTGACGGCCCGGTCGGGCCCGGCGAGGAGGGTGAGATCACCTACTGGGGCCCAGGCGCGATCCTCGGCTACTGGCGTGATCCCGAGCGGACCGCGGCGACGATCGACAGCGGGGGCTGGCACCACACCGGTGACCTCGGCCGATTCGACGCCGACGGCTACCTGCGGGTGACCGGGCGGCTCAAGGACATCATCATCCGCGGCGGCACCAACATCAGCGCCGCCGAGATCGAGGGGTACATCGTCGCGCATCCCGACGTCTCCCAGGTCGCCGTCGTCGCCTACCCGGATGAGCGTCTCGGTGAGAAGGCGTGCGCCGTCGTCGTCCCGGTCAAGGGAGCGTCACCCACGCTGGAGGACATCACGAACTTCCTGCGCGTCGAACGCCGGATCGCCACGCAGAAGCTGCCCGAACGGCTCGTCCTGGTCGACGAGCTCCCGATGACCGCCACCGGCAAGGTCCAGAAGTTCCGGCTCCGCGCGCTGGCCCGGGGCGAGTCCTGAACCATGGAGCTCACCCTGGTCCCGCACGCGGGCCCGGACGGGTATGGGCGTGCCGCTGTGGGAACACCAGGGTGTGTCGTTCACGTTGGCCAGGGCCAGGGCCAGGAGCATGGGGCAGGTCGGCGGCGTCGCCGGGCCGGGGGCGCGCCGCCGTTCGTCCGGCTCGGTGAACGCCGTGGTCAGCGGGGCCGGCGCGATCAGGGAGGGCGGCGTATGTTCGCCGCCCGTTCCCTGCCCGTCTCGGGCAAGCAGCAGCGCCGGTGCCGAGGTCAGGCGGACGCGAGCCTGGCCAGTGTCGCGATCGTCTCCGGCACGCCGGCGGTGACGGCCGGCCCGATCTGTGGGCCGAGGGTGTCCGCGGCCGGGCCAGTGATCTCGATGCGGTGGGTGATCCTGGTGCGTCCGTCAGCCAGTGGCTCGAGCCGGTGGATTGCCCGCAGCACGATGCCGCCGAGGTTGGCTTCGTCGATGAACGAGCGGTTCTCCTCCACCTCGACGAGGGTGATGATCACCGGGTCCTGTCCTTTGGGGGTCAGTTTTCCGGTGGTACCGGGCACAAACGGCCCGTCCAGTGCCAGGCCGACGATTCCCGTGTCCCAGATGCTCCAGGAAGCGGTATCTACGTAGAGTTTCCACACGGCCTCGGCGGTGACCTCCGCGGTTGCCGAGTGCTCGTACTCCCACATGATCCGGTGTCCTCTCCACGGTCGGATTCGTTGGTTGTTCGGTGCGTCGGGGCACATGACCTGACTGCGGTCGCGACAATTCATCCGGCGAGATCGCCGTCGTGGCTCCCGCCGGACTGTCCGAACCACCGGAGCGCGCTGGCGGGAAGAATTGCCGAACGGCTCTCGGTGGATCGAGACAGAAACCGTCGTGTACCGACGGATCAATGATGCCGACAAGGTCAACATAATTCGGTTGCCCGCCCCGGTCAAGCGGTGCCGGTCACATGACAGTGCTTTTCGGGCCCTTTGCGCAGGGGAATCATCAAAACCGCGCAATCCGCGCGGGCCGGCGCACCATTTCTTTGATAATCGTCAGACGGGTTTCGGTGCGGGGGTACATCGGCCCGCCGCGACCGCTCGCTCGCCGCCCCAAAGGCCGAGAGGCCGACCGGCAGCCCCGTGTGTCCGTGGCCATGAAAAAGTCCTCGTTGTTGGCCAGGTAGAGGTCCCCGCGGGTGGCCAGGTGGGGTACCTGCTGGTGGCCGTGGTGTGGTCCCGGTTCCTCGTGGGATGTCGTGTCTGTCGGGAGCGTGAGGCCCGGTCAGCGCGCGGAGGATTTGTTCAGCTTCTCGAGGATTTCCGTGCAGTAGTCGCGGGCGTTCTGTCGCATGCGCGCGCTGACGGCGCCCGTGGGGCTGGTGGCCAGTGGCTGGCGGACCTTGTTCAGCACAGCGAACTTCGGTCGCCACGCGTTCGGGTCCGCCGGCCCGAGAACGGGCTGGAAAAGCTCCCAGTAAAGCTCGATGAAGAACCAGAGCTCCGAGGGCGTGGCGAAGTCCAGCAGATCGGCGCTGGCCAGCGGGCCGAAGGAGCGGGCCTCCTGTTCCCGGGCCTGCCGCAGATGGGCCAGGACGGGGGCGCTCGACGGCTTCTCCCGCTCCACCGCCGCGTCCCACGGATCGTCGAACAGCGTGCGGAACGTGGTGTCAACATGATCTCGGAGGCTGTCGGTCGCGTCTGACCAGAGTTCCGAGGTGTCGGTGGTCCTGGCCTGCAGGCGAAGATAGTCGGAGAAGTGTGCCGAGAAGGCGCGGTAGCCGCTGTCGAACGGTACCAGTATTCCGGTGTTGGCGAGTTGGAGGAGGTCCCGGACCTTCGCTTTCAGCTGGGGCCCGAAAAGAATCTCCAGGAGCAGGTCGAGCCGGCCGTCCTCGGAGAGGAGCTTGCACAGGTCGTCGTAGTAGTTGGTGAAGGGATGGAACATTTTCTGGGTGATCAGCGCCCAATCGACCTGGCCCGTCCGGGCAATCATGAAACATGCCTCCGACAGCGCCTGGCTCGACAGCCAGGGATGACCGCCGGTGAGTTCACGCAGCGCCGTCAGCACGTCGACAACGTTGATCTTGACGCCGCTGTCGACCGCCCGCCCGACGAGCTCCGCCAGCTCGTCGTCCTCGAAACACCGGACCGGAATTTCCTCGAAAAGGTGAGGGAGGTTCGAGCCGACATTTCCCGCCTGATCGACGATCTGTTGCAGCTCCCGTCTGGACGTGGTGACCCAGATGACCCGTACATCCTGCTCGTTCGTCAGCGCGCGGAGCACATCGAAGGCGTATTTCGGATCGTCGAAGATCTTGCGGGCGCTGTCGAACTCGTCGAGGACGACAATCACCCGCCAGCCATGCCGTCTCACCAGGCGCAGGGTTTTCTTGGCGTCCATATAGAACTCGTCCCATTCCCGCCCCGGGTCGAGTGCCTGGCGCATCGCCGCATCCAGGGGGTCGCGTAGTCTGCTGTCGCGCAGCCCGCCGACTTTGCTCAGATCGTCGTATACAAGTTCCAGTATCGTGCGGATGAGATCGGTGAGTCCGGTGCGGTCCGCGAGAGTGATCCAGACGGGGATCACCTGTGGCGCGTCGTGCCGTGCCGTGGACGTCATCAGTGTTTCCCAGGCCAGGGAGGATTTTCCGGTCCGAGGCGGGCCGACCAGCGCTGCCGAATCTCCCTCGGCCGAGTGGACGACGCGTTGCAGCAGGCGGGCCCGTTCGTCATGGCGGCCGACGAACCGCTCGCCGAAGACGATGCCACCATAGCTGTACGGGTTGATCAGAGTACCCATGATCACGACCGGCTCGCGTAGTTGACCTGAAGCCAACGCGCGAAAAGCCCCACCCGTATCCGCCAGCGGTCGGGCGGAAGCGGTTCGATGACGTCGCGGAGTTGAAGATCATCAAGGATGAGGCGGACATCCCAACCCAGCAGGCCGGCTTCCGGGGTGGTCGGGTCGAGATAGCGGCTGGCGCCGAAGCCGCGGCTGCACGCCAGCAGCGTGTCGATCACCTTTTTCGGTGGAATGGCCGACAGCCGGACGTCACCGGGATTGAGCAGGTTGTCGAAGTCGGTGGTGTCGTGCAACGACGCGACCAGGTCATCCCGAACGGCCTTCACGTCGGCCGGCCCCACATACATGCGGCTGCCCCGGTTGAGGTAGTTGACCAGCCGCTCGCAGAACTTCTGGATGTAGAACGGGTTGCCGGCCGTCAGATCGAGGATCATGTCCACAGAGTTGCCCTGGTAACGTGTCGGCCCCTGCCGGCCGCCGATCCGGATCGGGTCCTCGATAAGCTTCCTCGCGTCCTCCCGGGAAAGGTAGTTCACCCGCTCGACCCGGCTGACCTGGAACTCGTTCGGATAGTTCCGCATGAACTCCTGGGTGAGGTCCTGGCCGATGACGAGGGCGCTGAAGTTGCCTTGTTCGAGCAGGCCCTTCCAGGCTTTCATGAACGTGTCCGGCAGGTTGCGCTTCCGGATTTCCTCGTAGATGTTCGTGAACTCGTCGATGAGCAGGACGAAGCGCACGTCCGCTAGGTCGTCAAAGCGGGTGAGCCAGCGCTGGACCAGCTTCATGAAATCGATCAGGGCGCCCTGCGGAAGCTCCCGGATATCGGCCAGCCGTGGCTCCGGGACGTCGAGCGGAATACCACGTCCGACGGCCAGCTTCTCGACCGCGTCGTACACGGTGCGGGCCACTCGGAAGAAGAAGCTGGCGAAGCCGTGGTTGTCGGCGCCGAGGTCGGCGATGATGTCGTTGATACTGAACGACACCGGGACGATGGGCAGGGTCAGGCGCGGCTTGAGATGGTCCGAGATACTGGTCTTGCCAGTTCGTTTCTGCCCGTAGATCACGATGCTTTTAGTGCCCGTGTGCTGGATCGCCTCGGCGAGTTCGGCGATGAGGCTGTCCCGGCCGAAGAGCATGTTCGGATCCTTGACCGGGTGCCCGGCGCTGTACGGGTTGGCGAAGCCCTTGAAATCGTCCTTCGAGTAGAGCTGGAGCCCGTGCAGGGTCTCTTCGGAGACGACTTCGTGCCCGGTACGGGTCACAAAGGACACCCGGGTGCGCAGGGTGACCACGTGCTCGGAGCGCGCCGCCGGTGCGACGACTATCGGAATGGTCAGTGGTTCCGACTCGCCCGCGCCGAGCGCCTCCGTGACGGGGAAGTGCCGCTGCTGCGCGGTGTACACGTCGTCCGGGCCGAGTAGCAGTTCCAGCCGCACCCGGCTCGCCGGGCTGTGACCGAGCCGGTTCTTCACCGCGAGTTGCACACCGACCGCGCCGTCGTCCGGCAGCGACACGTTGTCGACAATAAGGTGGGTGTCGAGCTCGTTCGGCTCCGCCGCGCTCTCCACCTCGGCGAAGTGGTCGCGTACGGCCTTCCGCAACCGGAGGACATACGGGAGCAGGCCGCCGATCGTCAGCTGGGTCCGGTTCTCCTCGGCCAACCGGACGAGCTGCCGGCAGCTGTCGTCGGTCTTTTTGGCGAGACGTTCCTGCTCGAGATATTTCTGCTGCGCGGTGTACTCGCGTACGACGTTCAGCAGGTCCGCCGCGTCCCGCAGCAGCCGGCTCTCGAGCGCGGTGGGGCTGCTCTGCTGGATGCGGTCCAGGGTGTTCTTCTGCTGGCCGAGCGTGCTCAGGTCGCCGGCCTGTTCGTGGAGAAAGCGGAAGTTCTGGTCGGTCTCCTCGGCGCGCCGTTTCAGCACGTCGATCGCGGTCAGCCAGGCGTTGACGAAGTCCTCTTCGTCGCGCCCGGTCTGCGGGAGCTCGATGCCGATGTCCTCCCGCAGCCCGTCGAGAACCTGCGCCCGTAACGTCTTCGTGTAGGCGGCAGCGTTGACGACCAGTTTCTGGAGGTCGACGCTTTTCGCTGTCACCGGCAGCAGCGACGCCAGCAACTGGCGCCTGGAGGTGCGGAGCGCGGACTCGAGGGCCTCCCGCAGCGGCGCCGGGTCGAGCACATCGCCCGGACTGCTCGCGTAGAACGTCATCAGGAACTGGCGCAGCTTCACCCCGAGCAGGTCGGCCTCCCATTTCGGGCTGACCGTCAGCGCCTCCTGGTAATAGGTCCGGATGGCCTCGAACGGTTTGTGGTCCGCCGCCATGGCGTCGCCCATCGCCGCGCTGTAGAACCGCAGATTGCTCCGGATCCGGGAGAGGTCGTCGGAACCGATGTCGATAAGAATCCGGGCCGCCGAAAGGTTGGCGCCGGCCCGGTCGTGGGCACGGGCGTCCTTGGCCCGCTGCCGGGCGAAGCTCTCGGCGCGGTCGACGTCACGCAGCTCGAACTGTTTCGTCGACTTCTTCACGGCGTCCACCGAGTCGTACTCGCACCGGTCGAGGTCGAAACTGAGCACCGGGCTGAAGCTGTCGTTGCGGACATCGGCGAAACCGGCCTTGACCATGGCGTCGACCTCGCTGTACACGCCGGTTTTGCGTGCCTGTACCAGCGTGTCGAGCAGGCGCTTGGCCGAGGCGTCGTCCGGCGCGATCTGCAGGCTCTGCTCGAGTTTCCTCTCGGCCTCGTCGTACCGGCGGTCCCGGGCGTAGACGGTGGCCAGCCGGTTGAGCAGCGGCGGGTGGTTCTGACGCGGCGTACGGCCGAGCATGGCGGTCAGCCGCTCAACGGCCTGGTCGATATTCCCCGAATGCGCGGCGATGTCCGCCACGACGTTGTCGAACTGCGTGCGGTTGGCGACCTCGTGCCAGGACTCGTAGTCACGCAGCACCGCCAGCGCCTTGTCGGAGCGGTGTATCTGGTGCAGCAGAGAGGCGAGATTCTTGGCGGCGCTCTCGGGGCGGTCGTCGGTCTCGATCGCCTGTCGATAGAAACGTTCCGCGGCGGCATAGTCACGATGCAGAAGTTTGGCGCGTTCCGCGAGCGCGAACGGGGTGTTACCGGACGGCACCGCCGAGTGCCGGCTCTCCGCGACCCATTCCTCCTCGAGCCGTTTCAGGGCGGCGTTTGCCGGGTCGAGAGCGATTGCCTGCCGGATCAGGTTGATCGCCTGGCCGTGCTGCCTGTGCCGGGCGAACTCCTCGGCCTGTTCCTGGAGGCGTCTGGCGTCCCGGACGTTCTGCGGTACCGCGACCGGCGCCTTTCGCTGTGCCCAGCCGGATGCGGCGCTGGTGCGGCGCCGGCCGGCCCCGGACGGGACGAGCACCGGCCGCGCGGCCTCGACCGGGATGCCGGCGAGCGCCTCCGCGGCGGCGCGGTCACGGTCGGCGGGGCCGGCGGCGATGGCCAGCCGGCGTTGCAGCTCCGGGCTCACCGGAATGGACGCCTCGACGACGACGTAGCCCACCCCGTTCGCGAGCGAGCCGTTCATGCCCCGTCCCGCCGCGACCACGGTGTCGGCGACATGACGGAGCAGGCCGAAGGCCCGGCCGCTGACGACGAGTTTCAGCATCATCAGCCATGCCTGCGGATCGTCGGCCGGCGATGTGCGTGCGAGATACGCGGCCAGTGAATGCCGCGCGGCCGCCTTGTCACCGGTCAGCAGATGATAGGCGGCGAGGTCACACAGGGCCGGCTCATATTCGAGGGCGACCGCTTCCGAGAATTCCTCGCCGCACCCCGCGACATCCTCCCGCTCATACAGCAGGGCGCCGAGAAGCGCGTGTCCCTCGGCCAGGTAGGGATATTTGGCGAGCAGGTCGCGGATGCCGGCGGCACAGTAGTCGATACGTTCGTAAAGGTTGTTCCTCGTGGCGTAGGCGTAGCGGCTGCGGGCCTGGTCCCACCGTTTCCGCACATCGTTCACCAGTACGGTCTCGAGGTCGTAGTAGAGCTTCAGGTCCGGCAGCGACTGGAAGTCCGGGGCGGCGGGAACGAGCTGCGCGTCCTGCACGTCCGGCGCGAGTTTGGCATGCAGCTCCCGCAGGAGGTCGAGATGGGCCGCGGGCGCCTCGGCACCGGGCGTCTCGGTACCGGGCGCCTCGGCGTGCGGCGGGCTGGCGGTGGCCACCCGTCCCGGCGGCGCCGGAGCGGTGGGGGGTTCCTCCGGCGTCGTCGGCGCTGTTGGCGCCGTGCCCGGCGGCGTTGAGACCTCGGATGCCACTGGTTCCGCCGCTACCACCGCCGTTGGCGGCGCGGCGAGCCCGTTCGGGGACGGAAACGACGCCGCTGGTGGCAACGGAGGCGACGAGCTGGCCGCCGGCGCGAGGGAGCCCGCCCCGGCAGGCGCCGCCATGACCGGCGCCGCGCCGTTGGCCGTGTTCTCCTCGGTCTGGGCCGGGCTGTAGTCGATCTTTTCGATCGTCTCGGCCAGGATGAGTGATTCACGCTGGTCGACCTCGACAACGAGGCAGTCGTCGTCCTCGACGGCGAGGAGCGCGCCGATCACGGTTTCGCCGCTGCGCAGTTTGACCGTGAGCACCGCGCCGAGCGGTACCCGCCGCCGAATGATCGAGAGTTTCACAGCTACCCCCGGACATCGTGTCAGTCGCCCGGGGGACGCATCCTGGCGCCCCCGACGCCATAACCGTGCCGATGCGCAGGCTGGCCGAGTGTAGCATCAATCCGCAGCCCGGCTGCCGGCCGGTGAAGGCCCAGGGCGGGCCTGGGTCCTCGGCACAGCAGAGGCCCAATGGACGGGCAATGGAGGGATTTTGCCTTACCATATCCGTGTCAGCCTGGGGTCCGGCCCCGACGACGAGATAACACAACTCGACCTCGACGACCGGGAACTCGAGGAACGTGTCCTGGCGCCCTACCGGGCGGGTCGTCCGATCTTCCTGTGCGGCCGGAACATCTTCCCGGAGATGATTGATCGGCTCCGTATCAACCGGACGGATCTCCCGGCGAAAAAACTGCTCTCGCTGGTACACGCCGACCCCGTCCGCAGACCCTACGCGGGAACAACCGCGGAGGAGGTCGTGGCCCGCTGGGGGCGGGACGTGACCGACGAGATGATCGCCTGGCCGGCGTCGCTCACGGTCGCTTCGGCCGGCACGGCCGCCCCGAGCACACCGCCCGCCCCGAGCACACCGCCCGCCCCGGCGGCCCTGGCCGGGGCGGGCGGGCCGGATCCGCGGGCCGTCTTCGTCGTGCACGGCCGCAACACCGCGGCGCGGGACGCGATGTTCGCCTTTCTCCGGGCGGTGGGCCTGCGGCCGCTCGAATGGAACGAAGCCGTGCGGGCGACGGGCCGCCCGACCCCGTACATCGGCGAGATACTCAACGAGGCGTTCGCGTTGGCACGGGCGATCGTGGTGCTGCTGACCCCGGACGACGACGCCCGTCTCGCCCCGGCGTTCTGGCGCCCGGACGAGCCTGCCCACGAAAGGGAGTACACCGGGCAGCCGCGCGCGAACGTCCTGTTCGAGGCCGGCATGGCGATGGCCATGGACGCGCGGCGCACCGTCCTCGTCGAAGTGGGGAAAGTGCGGCCCTTCAGCGACATCGGCGGCCGCCTCGTCCTGCGGTTGAGCAACGACAGCCAACGTCGTCAGGAACTGGCCCAGCGACTGGCCGCGGCCGGCTGCCCGACCGATCTCGGCGGCGTCGACTGGCATTCCGCCGGGGATTTCGAGGCAACCGTCGCACCCCGGCCACCGGCCGTGGGCGCCGTCCCGGTGACCTGAACCCCCGCAGCGGCCCGGACCGAGACGGAACGTCAGCCGGGGCGGGCCGGCGGAAACGACGTGCGGCCACGGTTACTCGGCTGTGTTCTCTCCCGGTGACGCTTCGGATGCCGGCCCGGCGATATCGGTGTGGGCTCATGACTGGATCGACATAATCTGTATGCTGATGTTCTGGTCAGCTCCGTCGGTGGTTTCGGCCGGTCAGGGGTGTCGCTTGTACGGGGGTGGGCTCTGCTCGACGAGCATCTGGCGCTGGGCGGCGCGGCCAGATGATCGTCGATCTTATGTTTCGATTGTCCTGCTGTTGATTGAACCGGGCTGTACGGGATTCCCGCGGCAGGCGCCGCGGGCGGAAGAACTTCTGTCTCCCGCCGGGATCTCCGGTCATCCGGTCGGAACTGTTCTGATCGACATCTCCGACGGTAGTGTGGGAAATGCAGAGCGTGACCTTGCTCTGCTGGCATCCCACGATTCAGCGGGCGGGCCGGCACGTCGGACCCGGTTGCCCGGCGCGGGTAAACACTGATTCCTTGGGGAACTCGATGACTACACCTGAACAACCGGACCGCGGCCAGTCGCCGGGTTACGGGGACCAGCCCGGTGCGACCGGTCCTGGCTACCAGCCGGCTCCGGGGTATCCGCCCGGCTACCAGGCCGGTCCCGAGTATCCGCCAGGCTCCGGTTACCCACCGGCTCCCGGGTATCCGCAGCCCGGCTACCAGGCTGGTCCCGAATACCCGCCGGGTCCCGAATACCCGCCGGGCTCCGGTTACCCACCGGCCCCGGGGTATCCGCCGGGTCCTGGTTACCAGGCCGGTCCCGGTTATCCACCGGCGCCTGGCTATCCCGTCCCGCAGGGCTACGGCCAGGGAGCGTACGACCCGTCGGCCCCGTTCGGGCGCCACCCGGTGACCGGTGAGCCGTACTCGGACAAACAGAAGCTGGTTGCCGGGCTCCTGCAGATTTTCCTGGGTGGAGTCGGGGCCGGGCGATGGTATCTGGGGAATACCGGTATCGCGCTTGCCCAGTTGTTCACCTGTGGTGGGCTCGGGATCTGGGCGCTGATCGATGGGATCATGATCCTCACCGGCAACGTCCGTGACAGTTATGGCCGCCCGCTCCGCGACTAGCGCGATGATCGCATACTGTCGCCGGGCTTTCCGGAAGCTTCGTGAGTGTTGTTCTTCCGGCGGCGCTGGGACGGCATCCAGGTCGCGGGAACCGTGGCGTCCGGACCGGGACGACGTCGGTGGTCACCGTACTGGGAGCCGTACGGGCAGGACTGCCGCCCGTCAGTGGCTGATGCTCAGCGCGCCGTTGTGCGTGCTGGGCGTCGGCTATCTTTTTGTCGCCGACCCGCATGATCCAGATGTGGTCATGCCGATGTGCCCGACAAAGCTTGTCACGGGGTTCGACTGCCCGGCGTGCGGAGGTCTTCGCCTGGTCCACGACCTGCTTCACGGCCAGGTACGGGCCGCGGTGCATGACAACCTTTTCGTGCTGCTCTGCAGCCCGCTGCTGATATATCTGCTCTGGCGGCAGGCGCGCGCGGCCGCTCTGGGTGAACGGGCGCGCGTTCCCGGACCGCTTGCCTACGGCCTGGCCGGCGCCGCGCTCGTCTGGATGGTTGTGCGTAACCTGCCCGGATGGCCGCTGACTCCGACGTCCACCTGACTCCTACGTCCACCTGAGCGGTGGTGACGTCCTGTGACAGCCCACCTTACCGATGCGCCATGAGGCGGCCATGGGGCAGGAGCGCCGGCTCATGATGTTCGGGCTCTCGCGGCGGCACAGGTGATCGACGATGTCATGCGCCCCGCGTCCTTCCGGGTGGATGGTTCGGATCGGCTCATGCTTTGAATATGCGAACCTTATTAGGATCGTAGCGTGCCACACGAACAGCGGACAGACGCGGCCGCACCCGGCCGGACACAACCGGCACCGCCGTCTCCGGACGGACCGGCCCCGCCGGAGACGGCGGTCTCGCCAACGGAACGGGACCTCGAGGTTCTGCGGTACGTGCCGCTGCTGGCGGCCTACTTCCAGCGGGCCCGTTCGGAGATGCCGCCCGCGCTCCAGGAGATCTTCAGCAGGCGCCGGCTCACCGCCCGCCACGGCGCGGTCCTGACCCAGTTGCTGACCGGGCAGCAGCTCAGCGTCACCGAGTTGGCGGGACGGCTGGGCGTGACGCTGTCGACTGCCAGTGAGCTCGTCGGCAACCTCAGCGACGCCGGCCTTGTCGAGCGTCAGGAGGACCCGGCTAATCGCCGCCGCACCCTGGTCTCCCTCCAGCAGGAGTACCGGCCGGCCGTTCTGTCGTTCATCGCTATCCGCGCGGCGCCACTCCTGCGCGCCATGGCGAGCCTCTCCCCCCGTGACCGCGCCGGCTTCGTCGCCGGCCTGGCCGCCTGGGGCCGCGAGGCGCAGCCCTGATCCACCGCCGGGCCGAGGCCCGGCGGCGTGGTCCCGTCGTCCCGGACGGGGCCGGTTTCGATATGCCCTCATGGACGAAGGCGGTGTCTTCGACACGGCTCCGGACGCCGACGACGAGGACTCCCTCAGCACTTCGATCACCCCTTCGTGGCCGCTCGCGGTGATCATGGGCCAGGCAGCGCCAACGGTACGACGGCAACGCCGTCACGCCTGCGGTAGGCATGCTCGCCCGCGTAGATGACGACAGCATCGATCAGGTCTTCTCCGATCCGGTCGTGAAGCCATCGGAGGTGCCTGGTGTCGGCGTCCTCGACCCGGTCGGCCAGCTTGACCTCGATCCCCACTACTCGGCCGTCCGCATGCTGGACTATCAGATCCACTTCGTGGTCGTTGTTGCGGGTGCGCAGGTGTCCCACCCGAGCCTCAGCAGCCTCGGCGTAGGTGTGGATGCTGAGCGCGGCAAGGTGCTCGAACAGCGCACCGAGGATCGTGCCCGCTGACAGCTCTGTGCTGCCCTGCTCGGCTCGCAGCAGCGAGGCGGTATCGAGTCCGAGCAGTCGTGCGGCCAGAGCGGGGCCGGCCAGATGGTGCCTGGGGGACTGGCCGAGCCGGTCCAGGTGGTTCCGGCTGGGGATCCACGGCGCTATCGCATCGAGCAGCCACAATGAGGACAGAGCGTCGCGATAAGCGAGCGTCGTCCCGCTGGCTGGCTTGTTCGCCAGCCCAGCGGTAGCCGCGTCGAGGATCAGTGACCGGGCGGCGAACCAGCGTCGACCGCACGGCGCACGTGGTCCCACATCTCGGGAAGGCGCTGCCACTCGTCCACCAGCACCGGCCCGGGCAGACGGGTCAGAATCGACGGGTCGGCGGCCACGATCTCACGCTGAGCGGGAAGACTGAGGTCGATGACCGATCCGGCACGCCGCATCGCGGTCGCGGTCTTGCCGACCCCCTTCGGCCCATGGATCGACAAGGCGCGAAGATGCGGCTGAAGCTCGTCCAGCGTGTTGTCGATGATTCGACGCCGATAGTCGATCACACGACTACTCTACCAATTGCACACCATCTAGTATCCCGATCGCATGGTCGAACCTGGCCCGCCCGGCTCGACCGTGCCCGATCCCGCGTTGCCGGGCGTCCGATCGGAGACCTTGCCGAGCCGTGGCCAGAAGCGAGCCGTGGCCAGAAGCGAGCCGTGGCCAGGAGCGAGCCGTGGCCAGGAGCGAGCCGTGGCCAGGAGCGAGCCGTGGCCAGGAGACGGCGAGATGCTCAGCGGAAGGCGAGGCGGTCGGGGCCGTCGATGCGGACGATCTCCCGGCCCAGCGGCAGCAGCGAGACCGGGATCAGTTTGAAGTTCGCGAGCCCCAGCGGGATACCGATGATCGTCAGGCACAGCAGCAGGCCGGTCGTCAGATGGCCGAGTGCCAGCCACCAGCCCGCGAACACGATCCACAGCAGGTTGCCGAGCAGCGACGGCGCGCCCGCGTCACGGTGGTCGACCACCCGGCGGCCGAACGGCCACAGGGCGAAGTTGGCGATGCGCAGCGAGGCGATCCCGAACGGAATAGTAATGATCAGGACGAAACAGATCAGTGCGGCGATGACATAGCCCAGTGCCATCCAGAACCCGCACAGCACCAGCCATATCAGGTTCAATATCAGACGCATACCTCCCATCCTCCTCCTTGAATCCGGGACCGCACGACCGAGCAGCGGACACTTCCGCCGCGGACGGACCGACGAAGGGACTGGAAAGCTCATGGCCGAGGCGGCCCCGTACCGCATCGAGATCCCGGACGCCGACCTGGACGACCTGCGTGACCGGCTCCGCCGGACCCGCTGGCCCGAGCGCGAGACCGTCTCCGACTGGTCCCAGGGCATCCCGTCGGAGTACCTGCGCGAGCTGTGCGCCTACTGGGAGCGGGAGTACGACTGGCGGGCGCTCGAGCGCAGGCTGAACGCGTTCAGCCAGCTCAGGGTGAACGTCGACGGGCTGGGCATCCACGTGCTGCACGTGACCTCGCCGCATCCCGGCGCGGTGCCGCTGGTGATGACGCACGGCTGGCCCGGGTCGGTCGTGGAGTTCCTGGACGTCATCGGGCCGCTGACCGACCCGGTCGCCCACGGCGGCTCGGCCGCCGACGCGTTCCACCTCGTCCTGCCATCCCTGCCGGGATACGGGTTCAGCGACAAGCCGACCGGCCCCGGCTGGGGGGTGCCACGGATCGCCGACGCGTGGGCGGGGCTGATGGCTACGCTCGGCTACGACCAGTACGTGGCGCAGGGCGGCGACTGGGGGCGAGGGTGTCGGCGGAGCTTGCCAGCCGCCATCCGGACGCCGTGCTCGGCCTGCATCTGACCCTGCCATCGGTGGACGTCCGCGCGGCCACGGCGGAGCTGGGGGAACTCGACGAGCGGGACCAGGCCGCACTCGACGCGGGCCGGCGTTTCCGGGCGGCGGGGACGGGCTACTCGACCCAGCAGTCCACCCGCCCGCAGACCGTGGGGTACGGCCTGGTGGACTCCCCGGCCGCGCTCGCCGGCTGGATCGTGGAGAAGTTCCACGCCTGGACGGACTGCGACGGGCACCCGGAGAAGATCTTCACCCGGGACCAGCTGCTCGACAACGTGATGATGTACTGGCTGCCGGCGGCCGGCGCGTCCTCGGCCCGGCTGTACTGGGAGAGTTTCCGTAGCCGTCCGCAGGAGGCGGTGACCGTCCCGACCGGATGTTCGATCTTTCCGGGGGAGCCGGTCCGGCTGTCCCGCCGGCTGGTCGAGACCCGCTTCCGGGACCTTCGCTACTGGAACGAGCCGGCCCGCGGTGGCCACTTCGCCGCTTTCGAACAACCAGCCCTCTTCGTCGACGAACTCCGCACCTTCTTCCGCCTGCTACCGCTGCGGGTGGCTCGTGACGATGTACCTGACGGGCCGCGGTGAGCGCTGGCCGGCGTTCAGGTGTGGTAGGCGTCCCCGCGGTGGCGGATCGCGGTGACCTCGACGACATGCCTGGTGCCGTCGATGAGGTAGATGACCCGATAGGGCCCGCGTCGTGCCGACCGCAGTGGCGCGAACGGCGGGTCGAGGGGTTTGCCGACCAGGTGCGGGGCGTCGAGCAGAGGTCCGGTGACGAACTTGTGGGCGGCGGTCGCGACCTTTTCGGGCAGCGTTTCGGCGATGGCGCGGGCGGCGCCCCGGGCGATTCGTAGCCGGTATCGGCCTGCCGTCACCCGCCGCGACCGTGGCGGCGAAGGTAGCCGGCCAGTTCGTCCTCGTCGAGGACGTCACCGGTGTGGAGCTGAGCAAGCCCTTCCGTGACGGCCTGCATGAGCTCGCCGTCGGCGAGGACCGCGATGGTCTCCTGCATCGCCTCGTAGTCGTCGGTGGCGACCAGTACCGCCGCTGGGCGTCCGTTACGGGTGATCTCGAAACGTTCGTGGGTGGTCTGCGCAGCAGCGACAAGCTCGGACAGCCGAGCCCGGGCCTCGGCAAGGGGAAGCGTCGTCATGTACAGAATTCTGGCTCATCTGGGAGTACCTGACTGGGTGCACCATGTCAGCCGCCTGTGGTCCGGCCGGATGGCGGGAAGCCCTTATGGGTGACGAGCCGGTGATATAAGACTTGTCTCTATGGGTCGGGGGGAACCTGATAATGATCTCTTTGCCGTCGGCGGGCACGTGACCGCGCTCCTGGATCGACGTGTCGGCGTCGCTCCGCCGTGCCGGACGGTAGGCCGGGCACAGCCGCCGTGCCCGGTGCGCGGCATCCCCGCAGCCGTGGGACGTCCAGGCCCTCGGGGCCCGGAGCGTGGACATCCGCTCCGGGCCGGGCGCAACCGCTCTCCGAGAAAACTTCGTGCGGTCGAGTGGGGCGCGCGATCGGAGTGGCATGACTGAGAAGGACGACACGTCCGAGCCAGGCGGCCGGCCGGATCCGGCCGCGATCGTCACCCGGCAGGATTTCGCTCGGGAACTCACCTCGCTCAGGGAACGGGCCGGGCTCGGAGTGCGGGACGTGGCCAGGGCGGTTGGTATTCCGACCGGTACGCTCGGCGGCTATTTCAGTGGTCGGCATCTGCCAGCGCTGAAGCCACCCACACTGCTCCACGACATTCTACGTTCCTGTGGTGTGACCGACCCGGCCGAGATCAGCGAGTGGGCAGACGCCCTCAGCCGGGTCCGGCGGGCGCCGGGCAGACGGCCGGCCAGCGCTCCCGTCCCGTATCGCGGGCTGGCGAGCTTTCAGCCGGAGGACGCGGAATGGTTCTACGGCCGGGAGAAGCTGACCGAGGCGACGGTGGCACGGCTCACCGAACGGCCCGGCGGCGGCCTGTTCATGGTGGTGGGGCCGTCCGGGTCGGGAAAATCCTCGTTGCTGCGTGCCGGTGTCATCCCCGCCATCCGCGCCGGCAGCTCCGTGGCCGGGTCGGACCGATGGCCATGGATGCTTTTCACGCCCGGTGCGCGCCCGATCGATGACTTCGCCCGGAATCTGGCGTCCATGGCCGGGATGCCGGCGGAGGACGTGGCGGGCGTGACCGCCGATCTGCGGGGCGACCCGGGAGGCTGCCGGGATCTTCTCCGGCGGGCCCTTGCGGTGGCAGCCGGTGCCGGGTCCACGGACCGGAACGCGGATCCGCGGGCGCTCGTGGTCGTGGACCAGTTCGAGCAGATGTTCATCGAATGCACGGACCCCGAAGAACAGCGGATGTTCATCACCGCGTTGCAGGCGGCAGGCGTCGACACCGATCGTGGGGATGGCGAGAGCAATGGCGGTAGCGCGGGCCCGGCCGGCACCGGCGCGGCACCCCCGGCGCTCGTCGTGTTGGGCATGCGTGCCGACTTCTACGCGCATGCCATGCGTTTTCCCGTTCTGACCACGGCTCTGCAGGATTTTCAGATCGCTGTCGGAGCGATGTCGGAAACCGAACTTCGACGCGCTGTCCTCGAGCCCGCACGCAAGGCAAAGATCGACTGCGAGGAAGGCCTGGTCGAGCTTCTTCTTCGTGATCTTTCCCCCGCTTCCCCCGACGGTACCGCCGCACATGACTCCGGCACGCTTCCGCTGTTGTCGCACGCCCTGCTCTCCACCTGGCAGCGTGGGTCGAAGAATACGCTGAGAATTGCGGACTACCACGAAGTCGGTGGTATACGGGGTGCTATCGCCGATACCGCGGAAGAGGTCTACAGCTCATTTGACAGCACCTATCAGGGCATCGCGCGCCAGATCTTTCTACGGCTGGTCCACATTGACGACGGCACCGCGGATGTCCGCCGCCGCGTCCGGGCCGCCGAACTGCTCGACGACCGGGCCGGCAGCGACATCGTCGAGGAGGTGCAGGCGGTCCTCGACGGGTTCATCGGACGGCGGCTGCTCACCGTCGACGCGGACACCGTGGAGATCACTCACGAGGCGCTGCTGCACGAGTGGCCGCGGCTGCGGGACTGGCTGAACGCCGACCGGGCCGGTCGGCAGACACACCGTGAACTGACGATCGCCGCCTCGTCGTGGGCGGATCTCGACCGCGACTCCACGACCCTGCACCGAGGTACCCGGCTGGCTGTCGCCCGCGAATGGGCGGCCGATCCACGGCACCGCTCCTACCTCAATGTGTTGGAACGCGAATTTCTGGACGCGAGCGTCCAGCAGGAAGCGGAGGAGCAACGGGTTGAACGCCGCCGCACACGGCGGCTTTACCAGATGCTCGCCGCGCTGAGCGTACTGCTCGTTCTCGCCGGTGCGCTGGCCGGTTTCTCGCTCCAGCAACGGGCGGACGCCAAGAACCAGCGGGACCAGGCCATCTCCCGTGAGGTGGCCATCAAAGCGAACCGGATACGGGACAGCGACCCGGCCCTGGCCGCGCAGCTGTCCCTGGCCGCCTATCGGATCGCTCCCACCGCGCAGGCCCGCGCCAGCCTTCTGGACTCGTCCGCCACCGCCCCGGTGACCCGCATGCTCGGCTTTCCCGGAGTGATGCAGACAGCCGCGGTCACCGGCGACGGCAGGCTGATGGCGGCGGCGGGCGCCGACCGGACCATACGTCTGTGGAGCCTGGCCGACGTGGGCCGACCGGTTCCGCTCGGCGAACCGTTGAGCGGTCACACCGACACCGTCTTCTCGGTGGCGTTCAGCCCGGACGGGCGGACCCTGGCCTCCGGCGGCGCTGACCGGGCCGTGCGGCTGTGGGACGTGACCGACCCCGGCAGGCCGCTGTCGTTGGGCCCGTTGGCGGACGGAGGGCCCACGAACACGGTGTACTCGGTGGTGTTCAGTCCGGACGGGCGCACTCTCGCGGCCGGTGGCGCGGACAACGTGATCCGTCTCTGGGATGTCGGCGCCTCTGGGCGGCCGGCAATGCTCCTCACGATGCTGACCGGAATGGACGGATATGTGCAGTCGGTGGCGTTCAGCCCGGACGGGCGCATTCTTGCCGCGGGCAGCGCGGACAGGACGGTGCGGCTGTGGGACGTCGCCGATCCTCGTAGGCCGAATCCGCTCGGTGAGCCGTTGGCAGGACCGACGGGGACCGTGTTTTCGGTGGCGTTCAGCCCGGACGGGCACACGCTCGCGGCCGGCAGCGCGGACCGAAGTGTACGGATATGGGATGTCGGGAATCCCCGCGCTCCGGTGCTGTCGGGCCCCCCACTGACCGGTGCCGCCGGCTGGGTGAACGCGGTGGCGTTCAGCCCGGACGGGCGTTTCCTCGTCGCGGGCAGCTCGGACACCACGGTGAAGATCTGGGATTTCGCCAGCCGACGTCTCGTGGCCGTGCTGCATCATCCGGGACCGGTGACCGCGCTGACGTTCCTGACCGACCATCGCCTTGCGACGGCAGCCGCGGACGGTGTCGCACGGCTGTGGTCCGTCCCCGGCCCGGTGATCAGTAGTCTCGCCGACGTCATCAACGTGGGGTTCACTCCGGACGGCCGTTCGCTGGCTGTGGTCAGCAGCAACGCCGACAACTCCCTGGGGCTGTGGGACGTCGGTGACCGGGTCCGGCCGTCGTTGCATGGTCCGCCGGTGACCGGCCCGCCGGAGCCCAGCCGGTTCACAGGGTCGCTGGCGGTCGGGCCGGACGGGCGTACCGTCGCCGTCGGC
>NZ_CAKKTL010000002.1:10488-11019 GCF_920664355.1 Protofrankia sp. CiP1_Cm_nod2 | reverse complement strand
GGGATGGACGGCACCGTGCACCGCTGGGACATCACCGACCCTCGGCATCCGGCGCGGCTCGACCCGCCACTGACCGGTCCCACCGGGAACTCCCAGTCCATCGCCTTCGCTCCCGACGGACGTGTCCTCGCCGCCGGCGGCAACGATCACATGGTCTGGCTGTGGGACGTCAGCGAGCCTCGCAGCCCTCGTCACCTCGCCACGCTGACCGGCCCGGACAACTACGTGTTCTCGGTGGCGTTCAGCCCGGACGGGCGCACCCTCGCCGCCGGCAGCGTCGACCGGACCGTCCGGCTCTGGGACGTCACCGACCCTCGGCACCCGGCCGTGCTGGGCGCGCCGCTGACCGGCCCGGACAACTACGTGTTCTCGGTGGCGTTCAGCCCGGACGGACATACCCTCGCCGCGGGCAGCGCCGACAGGACGGTCTGGTTGTGGGACGTGGCCAGGACTGATCGTCCCCGTCATCTCGCGACGCTCACCGGGCCGAGCAACTATGTGTACTCGGTGGCGTTCAGCCCGGACGGGCGC
>NZ_CAKKTL010000002.1:0-10326 GCF_920664355.1 Protofrankia sp. CiP1_Cm_nod2 | reverse complement strand
ACCCTTGCCGCCGGCAGCTCGGACAAGAGCGTCTGGTTGTGGGACACCACCCGCCCCGGGCAGCCACGGCAACTGGCCACGCTGACCTCGTCGGCCGAGGCGATCTATTCGGTGTCCTTCAGCCCGGGCGGTGTGCTGGCCGCCGGCGGGGAGAACCATGCGGTCCGGCTGTGGGACACCGGCCTCGAGCGGGTGGCGGCGTCCATCTGCTCGACCGGCGGGGACCCGATCACGTCCGCCGAGTGGGAGCGGTACATCGAGGGGAAGCCCTACCGTCCGCCGTGCCGGAGGCGCTGATCCTGCTACTGATCATACTACTTGTAGTCGCTGAGACCGTACTCATAGCGATCGCGAGCGGGGTTGCCCGGACCGTGCCGCCTGTCCGGAGGCTCTCCCGTCCGACAATCATCACTATCTGATCTTTAGTACGTCCGTACGGACCTGTACGGGCATTCGCCGACCCCTTCCCGCGCCTCCCGAGCGGCTCTTCACTGGGTTCACACCCACCCAGCCTCACGGCCCGGCCGACGCCGGTGCCTCCTCGTGGCGGAAGAGCGATAGCCGGAAGGGGGACTCCCGATGGACTCCGAGTGAGCGGAACTTCATGGCAGGCCGTGCGGGCTGGGGCAGGTGGACCTGCGAAAATGGCTGACCGTCAGGATTCAGAGACGTCCTGTCGCTAGTTTTTTTGTTTGGAAGTAGTTTTTTGCCACCTGATGGTGTGTGCCTGGTTACTTTTGGGTGCCGAGCCGTCGAGGGTGGCAGCCAATCGCGGTCGACCGGTCGGTCGACGGGCCGGCCATCGCTGATTTTTTGGCTATTCGCCCGCCGGCTCTCATCCGGCTGGCCATTATTTGTCATTCTTTTGGCAACTCGACTCCCGGACGGGCAATCTGGCATCCGAGGCGCCGGCTCCATCCGGGGGAGTCCGACGGCCAATCTTGCGTTGTGTCCGTAGTCCTCTACTATTGCGGCGAACGTGAGGACGCGGCCGATGGGGGGCTGTACGGTATGGATGACGACCAGATGATCAAAGAGCTGTGCGAGATCCGCCGCGGCCGAGGTCTGCTGGCCGAGGACATCCACGCCCGTATAGGGCCGCGTCTTCGCTTGTCCTGCGACATTTCCGCGGGTGACCCGCCGTCGGTCGCGCGGCGGAAGCTGGTGCTCTGTCTCACCGAGCTGTGCGGCCGGCTCCCGTCCGATCTTCGCCTGGCCGTCCTCGCCACGCTGGCGCTGCACGAAGAGACAGATCAGAAGTTTCTGCACGAACGGATGGCGTGGCTGGCCAAGCAGTTCGGCGACTCCACCCGTACCGCACGCCGTCGCATGGACGAGGGTTTCCGGATGCTCGCCGAACAGATCACCGGCGCGGCTGACACTCCAGGCGGACGTCACAACGAGTACGTGCCGGACGGATGGTATGTCGAGTCCCTGAAATCGATGCTTCGTTTCGATCTCGAGGTTCCCCGGCTGACCGAGGAACGCCGGATCGTGGCGACCGTCGACGAACTGGACGAGATCATCGCCTCCCTGAGCGTCCGGCCCGGACCGGAACGCGGTGCAGCCGAACGTGAGATCCACGCGGAGATGGTCCATGGCGGTGAGATAATCGAGTGCCACCGCCCCGGGCCGGACTACGCCCGGTTCGTCATCCGCCTGCCCCGGCCGCTCAGGCTCGGCGAGCGCCACGAGTATGCGGTGCAGTTCACCGCATACCCACGGGAAGAGCTCCGGCCGTACTATCTCCTGACCCCGCTGCGCCGCTTCGACCGGTTCAGCCTCAAGGTCAGGTTCGGCGCCGGTCGGCTGCCCGGCAAGCTGTGGCGGCTGAACGGCGAGCATCCGAGAATAGCGGACGAGTTCACCCCGAACGACGACCTGCTGGAAGTCGACTCCATCGGCGAGGTCCAGACGGAGTTCTTCAGTCTCCGGCAGGGGCTGAGATACGGCGTGCAATGGTCCTTCTAGCAATGCCCCGCCGGCTGCCGGCCGTATGCACGGCCGGCATACCGCGGGCGGCTGGTACTGGTTCACCGTCGCGGCCACTCCCACCGGACGACCGGCCGGTGAGCCCCGGCTGGAGAAAGGCCGGCCGGCGGCAACACGCCGACGAGCATACTTCGCGGGCCCCGCAGCCGGCCGGATCCGGGGGCTGTCCCCCCGACCTGGCCCGCTCGCTGGCCATCCCGCCCCGTGCCGGTGTTGTTTTGGTGCGGTAAGCGGTTCACGAGGCCCACGGAGGAGAGGCCATGCACTGGGGAGCATACGAGGTGTTCTCGGTCCTGTCCGGGATCGTCTTCATAGGGATGGTTTTTCTGCCGACAGCACGGGGCCGGGACCGCCTGTCCTGCGCTGCCGGCGGTATCGCCTTCATTGGCTACGGCGTGTATGTGGCCGGTCAGGACTCCGGCACGTTCGTGTTCCCGTCCATCATATTCGTGCTGCCGTTCCTGGCGGTCGGCTACGTTCTTTTCTCCTTGTTCGACCGCGGTCGCCGGAATCCACCGCCGGGGCCACGGGCATAGCGGGCGGCGGCGCTGGCGGCAGTGCCGTGCTGGTCGTCCAGGAGGATGTCAGGAGCCTCATCAGGACCGGTCCGTACGCACCGCCGGCAACGAGAAGAAGCATTGTGTGAATCATGGAACACTGTGGGGGAACAGGCAGATGAGCAGTGCCCTGTGGGCGGGGCCCGAACAGGAACCGGACGCCTACCAGCTGATCGAGTCCCTCGGCGCCGGGGGCGAGGGGGACGTCTGGCGGGCGGTGCGACCGCTCTCGGAGGGGGGAGCGGGCAGCAGCGTCGTCGCCGTCAAGGACTTCGGGCCGGTCATCGGAGCGACACCGGATATCGAGCGTTCCTGGTCGCGGCACGTCTCGTTGCTGCAGGCGTTGAAGCATCCCGGGATCGTCCGCGTTTTCGGCGGCTTCCTCGGCGCGCCACGGCACTGGCAGGGAGACGTCCAGCCCGGCGTCGCGCCACACAGGTACCTGGTCATGGACTACGTCGAAGGAACCTCGCTCGGGCAGTGGCTTCTGACCCACGGCGACGCGGACCTGTCGACGCGTGTCCGCTTCGTCCGGCAGCTGGCCACGGCCCTCGACTACCTGCACAGCGGGAAGGACACCAACGGTGTTCCGGTAGCGCACGGTGACGTCAAGCCGGGCAACCTGCTCGTGCAGGACGACGGCAGCGTGATCCTGGTCGACTTCGGCCTGGCCAATCTCGCGGACGGCACGGCCCGGCTGGGCATGGGCAGCCCTGGCTATATCGCGCCGGAGCTGCTCGCGGCCGGGAACGCGGCGCGGCCGACGCCGGACAGCGACCGGTACGCGTTCGCGGCGACCGTCGTCTATCTGCTCACCGGCCAGCCGCCCGTGCACTATCCCGACGCTTCGGGCTGGCCACGCGACGTGGACCGGGCCGCGACCAGGGCCGCGCTCGCCGCCAGCCCGCTGCTGTGGAACGTGCTGTTCCTCGCGGACCTGGTGCTGGAAGGGCTCGCGCACGAGCCCGGTGACCGGCCACGGGAACTCGCTCGCTGGCTGTCCGGCGTGGGCTCGCAGACGATCACATCATCGTCACTGCCACCGGCGCCGACCTCCCCCGGGTTCGGGGCGGGACAACCGGACAGATCGACAGTGATCGTCCCCGGACCCGTCGGGCCTGGTGGGCCTGGTGGGCCTGGTGGGCCCTTCGGGCCTGGTGGGCCCGGGATCGTGCCCCCGCCACCCGTTGGCCGGAAGCCGCGGGTCAGGATGCGTGTCGTGGTCACCCTCGCGCTGGCCGCGACAATCATGCTCGTGGCGGGTGCCGCTGTCGCGCTGCCCCGGCTCAGGGACGCGGACAAGCCCGCGGCCGGGTCCGTCATATCCGGTAGGGGGCCGGGGCCCGCGTCGGTCTCCGCGGCTCCGCTGCCCCAGGCTTCCGCCAGCCCCAGCCCCAGCCCCAGCCCTACGCCGTCCGCGGCACCCACCGGCGGGCCGATGCCGTCGGTTGTCAACGTCACGCTTGTACAGGCCCGACAGGCACTGATCCAGAATGGCGTCCAGGTCGTCGTCAAGGAGAAGCTGGACCCCAGCGCGACCGACAACACGGTGCTGGTCCAGGATCCCCCGGCGGGAACCCGACTGGAAGCCGGGCAGCAGGTGACGCTGACCGTGGCACGCCAGCCCGCGCTGGTCTATCTCAGCGACGTGCGTGCCGTCGCCGGTGACCCCTCCACGGGCTCCAAAACCGTCAATGGGAAGACCTATCCGCATTCGCTGTACACGTGTACTCGCCGTTCGTCGAGTTTCGAGTTCGATCTCGGACGGCACTATCGGACGTTTCAGGCCACGGCAGGTATTGCCGATGACGCGTGGGACAGCTCGATAAGAATTCTGTACGAGGTGTTCGTGGACGGCTCGCCCGCCTACCGGAAGGATATCGGCTTCGGTGAATCCGTCCCCATCAGCCTCGATCTCACCGGAGTGCTCCGACTCAAACTCACGCAGACGTTCGTCAGCGGCAATAAGAACGGATCCTGTGATTACAATGTGTGGGGGGATGCCCGGCTGCTGGGGGTTCCGAGCGAGGTGCCCACCCCGACGCCGGGGACATGATGTCCGTCGAACCAAGGCATGATGGCCCGGCCGGCGGTGGTGCTCCTGCCCTGGCCGTGTTCTACCGCCGGGCCGCCGGTCTGAACCGGGAGACCGACCCTCGGGAGAACACCCTTCACGTCGACGACCGATGGGTCCTCACCGGCAGGCGGACCTTCGGTTTCGGCCGGGCTCCCGCCGGGGTCGACATCGCCGTGAAACTCGTGGACGACAGTGGCACGCAGGACCCGGCCGTCCCGCGTCTCGCGGGCCGGATCGCCGCACCCGACGGCCGATGGACGCTGACGAACCACGCCACCGGCAAGACCAAGATTTATCTGACCGCGCCCGGTCTCTATCGGGAGATCATCAAGGACAGTCCGGGCGAGGTCCTCGTCCGCACCTGGCAGATGGTCGCTATTCGCGCGTCCGGTGGTGATATCGAGCATCGGTTCACCCTTGTCATTGGTGGGCCCGGCGCGGGAGCGGGGGCCGTTCATGCCGCCAACATGGCGGGCCTCTGGGAAACCGGTGCCCCGACGACGTCCAGTGTCGGGGCACCGGCGTGGAGCCACGGGGACCGGCGGACCCTCGCCGCCTACTGCTATCCGGAACTGCACGGCCTGCCACCTCGTGTCCGGGAACGCGGCGCGCAGACGCTGCTCCTGCTCGACCGGGAGCTCACGGAAGCGTCGCGGAAATGGCTGGAGAAACAGCTCGGCCGGCTACGGAAGGACGCCTCCGCCCGCCTCGGCGTCGACCTCCAGGGCGAGCGCGGGACACCTGAGTTCATCGAGTACATCCTGGCGAACCGCGGGCTGCTGATGGATGCGCTCCGCGAACTCGACAGCCGGCCGACCCGGAAACTACAGCGGTAGCCGGCCATGCCCGGAACCGCTCCGGCCGCGGCTTCGATCCGTATCCACACCCGTAACCCGTGTGTCCCCGCCCACCTGTCCCGACCCTCGTCCGTCAAGGAGAAACATGAGCTATCCACCCGATCCCAACAGCCCGTACGGCGGGCAGCCAGAAGCACAGCCGGGTTATGGCCCACCGCAGGGGCCGTCGCCAGGATATGCACCACAGCCGGGCTATGCGCCGCAGGAGCCGCAGCCGGGCCATGGCTGGCCGCAGGGGCCGCCGCCCGGTTACGGCTACCCGTACAACCAGGGCTATCAGGGGCAGAACCCGCCCTACGGGTACGGCGCACCGGTGCGGACGGACTATGCGCACTGGGGCCTGCGGGTTCTGGGCGCCGTCGTGGACTGGCTGGTCTTCGGTCTGGTGCCCACGATCCTGTATTTCGTCGGCGCCGGCATGGCGGTGAGCAGTATCGCATCCTCGTACGACCCCTATGGTGATTACGACTCCTATGGCTCCTCCTCCTCTTCCGCCGGGAGCGCGCTGATAATCCTCGGATTTGTCGCCGGCATTGCCTCTTTTTTTCTCATGTCCTACTTCGAGGGCACCCGTGGCCAGACGCCGGGCAAGCGTGTCGCGAAGATCAAACTGATCCGGGAAGCCGATGGCCAGCCGCTCGGCTTCGGCCTGGCCATCGTCCGCCGCATCTGCCACTTCCTGGACGGCCTGCTGTTCTGCATCGGTTACCTGCTGCCCCTCTGGGACGAAAAAAAGCAGACCATCGCCGACAAGATCATAAAATCAATCGTTATCAGAACCGAATAACTTCGGCCCGGCAGTCACATGTGCATGCACCTGTGATCTTCCTGTCGCAGGTACCCGCCGTCGGTGGAAATAGGTGGTGATTCCTGTGTCGTGGACAGCGTGGTAGGGCATGTGAAATCGGAGGAGGGGCTGTGTCGATTGAATACACGCGCCTAAACAAGAAAATAGATTATACTCATCTGACGAGAGGGAAGAAGACGAGCGAACCTGCTCGTGCCGCTGTTCCGATCGTCGATCTCGACGCCGCACTGGCTGCCGGTTGTGGGACCAGCAGAATCTGGTCGAGGGCGAACGGCCCAGCTTCGCAGGCTGTCGGCTCGACCCTTGCGATCGTCGAACAGCCGCGATTCATCAGTGATGATCCGGACGACGGTATGACAGCCGTGATCGCGGAACGTGGCTACAGTGGTCGATCTGTTCTCGTCGGGACGGACGGCCGGTCCCTCACCCCCAGGAACTTCATCGACTACGACGTTGCATACGCCGCAAACGGTTCCGTTGCGCTGGCTCGCAGGCACACGGCGGAAGCTCTCGGTATTCCGGCTGGTGGTGACTACATCCAAGCTCATATTCCCCATGTCGCTTTTGAAAATAGTTCGCCGTGGTCACGCGTGGCCCTGTTGTCCCGTGAACAGCCTTATACGGGACTCGCCGGAGCCAGCCCCCGACCTGAGCGAGCGATGTTCGAGACGTTCTCGGTAGCGATCACAGCTGATGGTTCACGGGCGGTGTTCCTGGAGTTTCGGCCGGCTGGCAGCCCCGACTGCGCGCTGTGGGAATACGATCTGACACACAGGACATGGCGCTGGGTCACTGGCAATCCTGCCGGCAGCCACTGGCAGGCGGCGCCGCTCGCGTACAGCCCGGACGGCACCTGGCTACTGGTCGGGAGCAACCCACCTGCTCTTGTGCGTCTCCCCGACGGCATGATTTTTCCGCTCGGTAAGGACGTGTTCGGTGTGCACATTGTCGACGCAGGATGGTGGCCGACGCGTCCCGGCCATCTGGTGGCTACGGGGCCTGGTCAGAAATCCGAAGCTGATGTGTTCGATGTTGATCTCGAACGGGGCCGTGCCAAGGAATTGTGCAGGATTCGGGGACAGCAGTCAAAAGTCAGCTTGCTTGTCGCAAGCCCTCGTGTGTCTGCTGATGGACGTTGGCTGGCTTTTCTTGCCCCGGTAGGTATGGATCCGACAGCTGACGCAGGCCGTGGGAGCGGGAAGCGTCCCTTCGTCGCGGATCTCGCCTCATCCGAATGTGAGCTTGTGTTGCCGGTACGATTTTCCTGCGGCGTCGAACGTTCCTGTGCGCGGGTCATCTGGGTCGACCAGACCGTGTCCGACGGTACATTTCAGCCTGCAGCGGCTCTGCAGGCGGGATCACGGCCTGCTTTTGGTAATCCTGTGCTCGCCGGATCGCAGGTCGAAATGTTTCGGAAGCAACATGCCTGCGCGGCTCAACTCATGTTCGATGCCATCAGTAAGTCCGGTACGGAGCCCATGCTGGTGACGGAGGAGATTCGCCGTTTCTGCGCCGGCGCGCTTGAGGCCGACCCGTCCTTCGCGGATACTCTCGAGGGTCCCGAGTCATGGACCTTTGTAATGTATGTCGGAACAGGTTCACCGCGCGATGACCGAGACGGCTGGCTGGCCCTCTCCTCCGACCTCGGGCGGCTGAGAGCGGGCGAGCCCATGGAGAGCGATATCAGCGGCAGGCTGCATGCGACAGTACCTGAGCCGCAAACGCCATCGGACACGAATTCATCTCGCAGAAGACCGCGACTGTGGAATCGTGACCGTTGATATAGACCAGTTTTTAGTGGCTCCGTCAGTTCTTCTCTTCAAATAGCTCTCAACCATGTCGTGAAGGAGATCTCGCTGTGAGATGGCAGGGTGACCGGACGGGTGTGCAGTGCAAGAAGTGCAAGAAGAAGGTCAAGATTGTTCGCTGCCCCAAGTGCAACGGCATCGGTGGAGGATGGACTACGCAGTGCAGCAGGTGCAACAGCAGCGGATACGTCTGTGAGAACTCGAACGATCAGTGGCATCAGTACAAGTAATCGTATCGCTCCTACTCGTGGTCGTCGGCAAAGCTGCGGGTAGGAGCGGCATGGATGGCGAAAAAGGAAGTGCTGGCTGAAACAGGGCGGTGGAGTCTGAATGCGATCCATGCACGTCAAGTTCTCGACTACGCTCACCGAGCGTGAATTCGGAGCGATCTTCAAGGGGCGTGGCGACGCAACGCAGGGCCTGACCGGGAGGATGGTTAAGCAGGGTTCGGCACATCAAGACCGATGGTGATGTTGCATTCGAGTATTTCACGCCACGAGACGACTCGCCTTTCAGCGTTCTCGATGACGACAAGCCGACCTTCACCGTTGGTGTGCACATCCCGACTTTCCTGGCTACCAACGGTGGATCGGCAACCCTGCACATGTACACCTGGGAGCGTGGTGACAGGCGCGAGGTAGTCCTGTATTCACCTCATACGATCATGGGCGGAAGAAGTTCCCGTAACTACCTGGACAAGTTTCTCATGGAATTCCAGCACCATGATCCAGAAATTGCCTTCCAGCTCCAGGGGCAGAAACCTGATACTGATGCCGGTAGTGGGCCGCAGACGGTAGACGCCGACTTTCCTCCGCTTGACGGCGCGACTGTTCTTGTCCGAGGAGCGAATGTTCCACTGCCGGTCGTTCCGATACGGGTGGCGCTTCTCCGGAAAGGTGGAGCAAGCGACGATCTCGATGTCAGCGCTCTGCCGTGCGGATCCGACGCCCACGTGCTCGATCCGGAAGCAACTGTCTTCTACAACCAGCCGACTGGTGCCGCCGGAACCGTCCATATGTCCGGTCGGACGCAGCAGGCCGATGGTACCTGGACCGACAGCATTTTCGTTGATCTTCCTCGTGTTCCGGCATCGGTCGGCCAGGTGGTTTTTACGGCGAGCCTCGATTGTTCCGGCGCGACTGCTCTTGCCGCGGTTACTGATCTGCGTATCGCGGCAGTCGCGGATCGCGAGGTGCTCGCTGTCTTCCCGGTGACCGGGCTCAGTACAGAAAGCGCGATCGTCGCTGTCGAGGTCTACCGGCGCGCAAATGGCTGGCGTCTTCGCGGTGTCGGTCAGGGCTGGGCGGATGGTCTTGCCGGCCTGGCGCGCGACTACGGTATCGAAGTGGAATAAATGGAAAAATCCTGAGCACGAACCATCTCGATGGTCGTGGTATCCAACTGATCGTTACAGGGACTGCGCGGGGCGGTTCGTCAGGGTTATGCCGTGCGCGCTGTCGAGGCGGCGGGCAGGATCCGATCGGCCCACTCGCGGGCTGCGGCGGCCTCATGAGCTGGGACGGGGCCGAGTTCGGCCTCCAGTTCGCTGAGGTAGGCGTCCAGTTCGGCGATCTTGGCATGCCGGTCCAGTTCCTCGGCCAGTGCCGCCGAGGCGAGGCGGGAGATGCTCAGGCCGGCGGCTCGGGCGGACTCCATCAGTTCATCGGAGACGGTAATGTTCACTCTTGCCATGCGCATAATATGCACACTCGGCGTGGGGTACCGAGTGGTTGCCCTGTGCTCCGTCCTGACGATGGAGCAGCTCGACGGCTCTAGTAAACGGTGACTCGGCCGCCGGAGGTGCCGGCGGTGAAGATGGCCAGGCAGCGGCCGCTCGAGTTGGCGACGAGCCACAGGTGGTTGACGTAGGTGTTGCTCGAATAGGAGTTTCCCGGTGTCAGGAACGAGGCCGCGGCCATTCGGGAGCCGTTGAAGTCGAGCCAGTAGATCTGCACGGTTTCCGGGCTCTGGTTGCTGAACGTGGCCAGGACGCCGTCCGTGGTGCGGGCGGAGACCAGGCGTCCCTCGTCCGCGCACGAGTACCGGGTGAGGTTCCCGGTGAAGCTGAACGTGTGGGCGGCCGGCGGCTGGTTGGCCGCTGGCTGGGCGGCTGGCGGTTGAGCGGCCGGCGGCTGGCTGGCGGGCGGTGGCGCGTTGTTGCCCGGGGAGTCACGGTTGGTCTCCGCAGCGGGCGCCGCCGCCGCGGGCCGGCCGGCTGCCGCTCCGC
>NZ_CAKKTL010000001.1:16069-66440 GCF_920664355.1 Protofrankia sp. CiP1_Cm_nod2 | reverse complement strand
CGCCAGCACCGCCGTGGACGACGTCGTGCTGCGGCTGGCGCTGACCGTGGACGGCCAGGCCGGGCACACGGCCGAGGCCGCGATGACCGCCGTCGAGCTGACCCTCGACGTCTGCGCGAGCCGGACCGCGGCCGACGCCGATCCGCCGCCGCTGACCGCCGCGGCGAAGCTGAGCCCCGGCCGTTTCCTGCACGTCGCGCTGCCCGATCTCAGCCATGAGCGCGCCATGCTGCTCGTGCGTCCGCCGGTGCCCGCGGGCTTCACCGGCGATCTCGTCCTGACGCCGGTCACCGACGGGGTGCGGGCGTTCACCGAGGAGGTGCCGGCCGCCGGCCAGGTGGCGGTGGCCACCGCGGCCGCACCGCTGGTGCTGGCGGCGGTCACCCCCCCGGCCGGCCGCCGGTTGTTCGCCGAAGGCGTCACCGACAGCCCGCTCGGCGCCGACACCGGCTTCCAGCTGGGGCTGGCCGGCGTGGAGCCGGAGGGGGACCGGGTGACCGCGACCGTCGGCCGGCTCGAGGTGGTCGACACCGCCACCGCGCAGGCGCCGGCGGCCGGGTTCGTCCGGATCGGCCTGTGGGACCATGCCTTCGACGCCGCCGGGCAGGTGGTCAACCAGGCCACCGAGGCCGCCAACTTCGTCGGCTCTGACACCAGGCGTTTCTACTTCCGGCTGCGGGACGCGTCGCGGTCCGGCAAGGGCGCCACGGACATCGAGTGGCGCACCGTGCGGGACAACGGCGACGACTTCTCCTTCCGCTACCCTTCACAACCCGTTATGCCACCCGGCGACCGGGGCCTGACCCTCGTCGAGTCGGCCGCCGGCTCCGGTGTCTTCATCTCCCGGGCCGTGATGCTGGTGACCGACGAGGACGACCAGAACCAGCCCACGCACAGTGGCCTGCCGGCGGGCGTCCCGGCTGCCGGGACGGTACCGGGCCGCGGCCAACGCAACCACCGGCTCCGCCCGGCGGACGTGCGCAGCCAGGTGGTGTGCACCTATCCCCAGCCGGGCGTGCCCGGGGTCAGGGCCGCCCGGACGACGCCGGTCTTCCAGCGGCCCCCCACCGGCGCCGACGAGCGGCGCCGGCTGTCCTTGCAGATCTTCGTGCTTAGGCTCGGTCCGGGCCGCAACGATGGAGTGGTGAAGACCGAACCAGCTGATCCGATCTTCACGAGGGACCTGCGGGTGGTCGAGGAGGCATACGCCCGGCTGGGAATCGAGGTCGAGACCGTCGTCGGACAGGGCGCGGATGCGAAAGACGTCAAACAGGAGAACCGCCTGGTGTCCGACGAGACCGTACGGCTGACCGGGCCGGCGGCGTTCGTGCTGCTGCGCCCGCCCGTGGCCGACGACCCGCGTAACACGGTGGTGCGGTACCGCGGCGGGGCCGCGACGAGGCTGAGAGTGGTGACCGGCCGGGCGCCGGGCGCGGGTGAGGCCGCGCTCGATCTCGCCACCGGCCGGCTGACGCTCCCCTCGCCGCCCGCCCCCGGCGACCGGCTGGTGGCCACCTACGTCAGCGTCGGTCACCGGGTGGTCCTGATCGCACCGCCGCCCGGCGTCGACCCGGCGGCGGTGCGCTACGACCTGGTCGATCCCGCCAAGGACGACGAGGCGACGATCGGCGCGGCCCACCCGCCACTGGCGGACCCGAACGGCCCCGGGCTTGCGGGCACCATCCGGGTGTTCTACACCGGCGGGCTGCCGACCCGGCACAACCTCGGCGAGTCCTGGACGGAGATCAACTATTTGGGCACGAAACCGCAGGTGGCGGCATGCTTCGTTGACGGCCCGAGGATGACGCCGTATGTGCTGGCGCACGAGATAGGTCATGTCCTGACGGACAAATCCGGCGCTGTGCACGGGGGCCACTACGCGCAGCCGGCCGCGCCCGCGGGCAACCAGCTGTTCGTCGCCCAGAACCTGATGAACGGCGCGCCCCTGCCACCCGCGAGCGTCACAGGGACCAAACGGCTGTGGGACGTCCCGGACGCCGACGGTGTCAACCAGTTCACCGCGATCCGTGGCTCGCATCTCCTGCGTGCCTTCTGACCGTGCAGACCCGAGTGGAGATCCGGATGAGCCTCGAGGACGAGGTGCACGAGCTCGTCGAACTCCTCGAGACCGAGGATCTGGTTCCGTTCGCCGCGATGACGGCCTTCGAGCGGTTCGGCGAGGCGGCCAGGAACGAGGTCGTGGCGCGCACGGCGCGGCAGTTCTCCCCGCCGCCGTCCGGACGGCTGCTGGCCCAGCTGCCGCAGATCGTCACCGATGTCTCAAGACCGGCGCTGACCGGTATCTACCTTGCCAACCTGCGCTCACCGGACCCGCTGGCCCGGCTGTCCAGCCTGACCGGCCTGGTGGCCCTGGAGTATCCGCAGGCCACGGACCTGGCGTTGGCCGCGCTGCGCGACGGCACCGACCAGGTCGTCGCGGCCGCCGCGCGGATCCTGCTGCCGGCGGCGGAGCACGACGAGCGGCTGCGGGCGCTGCTGGCCGGCGTGCACGCCGACCACCGCGGCGACCCGGCGTTCCACCTGACGACGACCCTGCTGGCCGCGCACGGCATCGGGCCGGGGGAGGTCGCATGACCGCGCTGCTGCGGCCCGCCTACGTGCTGACCTTCCGCGAGCCGGGCGGTGACACCACGGGCGGCGGCGCGGCAGGCGGGGCGGGCACCGCCGGAGCGGGTGGCGCCGGCACGGTCGTCGACAGCCGGGCCGTGCCCGGTGTCAGCACCGTCAGCGAGCTGCGGGTGGAGCTCGGGATGGCCGGGGCGGCGGACCGGGTCACCCTCACGATGGGCCGGCTCGCCACCTTCCGCCCGCAGCCGGGTCAGCGGCTCGACGTCGCGCTCGGCTACACCGAGGGCGACCAGCCGCGGCAGGTCGTCACCGCGACAATCGTCGACGCCGATCCGGACCTGCGCACCCGCCGGCTGCTCGCGCACGGCGCGGCCGAGGCGTTGCTGCACACCCGGCTGGACCGGACCTTCGAGAGGAGCACCGCCGGCGCGATCGTCACCGAGCTGGCCGCCGCGGCCGGCGTCACGGTGGCGGCCGCCGATGACGGCATCCTGTTCCCCGCCTACGTCGTCGACGCCCGGCGCAGCGCCTACCGGCACATCGGGGAGCTGGCCGAGCTGTGCGGCTTCGACCGGTACGTCGACGAGCAGGGCAGGCTGGTGTTCGCCCGGTTCACCGGCGGGCGGACCGCGCACGTCTTCGAGTACGGCAGGCACATCCTGGCGCTGCGGGCGGACCGGCGGCCATCGCGGGCGACCAGGGTCACGGCGCTGGGGGAGTCGCCCGGTGCCTCCCGCGGCGACGATTCCTGGGCGTGGCTGGCCAAGGATCTCGCCCCGTACACCGGGACGGCCGGTTCGGGCGACGCCGTCCTGCTGCTCGAGCGCAGCGCGCTGCGCACGGCGCGGGCGGCGCAGCAGGCCGCGCAGGCCGCGCTGACGGAGCTCCGCCGGGAGTCGAGCGTGGGCGAGCTGCTGGTGACCGGCGCGCCCCAGGTGCGGCTCGGTGACGCGCTGCGGATCTCGGGGGTGCCGGAGCGCGGGATGGACGGCACGTACCAGGTCCGGTCGGTCACCCACCAGCTGCGTAAGGACAGCGGGTTCACCACCCGGGTCGGGTTCCGGGGGATCGGGACATGACGATGCGGCGAGGACGAGGACGAGGACGATGCGGCGATGAGCATGATCGTCAATACCCTGCAGGAGATCATCCGGCACGAGCTGCGCGGCATCCGGGTGAACGAGGTCGGCTTGGTCGAGGCCGTCCACCCGCACGCCGACACAGCCGACGGCGACAACTACGGCTGCGACGTCCGGCTGCGTGGCGGGCTGCTGCTGCGGCGGGTGCCGATCGCCACGACGCGCATCGGCTCGGCGGCCGTCCCCAACGTGGGCGACCTGGTGCTGCTCGCCTTCGACCGGGGCGACGTCAACGCGCCGATCGTGGTCGGCCGGCTCTACAACGACGTCGACCGTCCGCCGTTGAACAAGCCGAACGAGGTGATTTTCCGGCTGCCGCTGGCCGGAGCCGACGACAGGACGGTCAGGGGCGCCGTCCGCACCACCGACCGCGGCACGCCGGCCCGCGAGCTGATCTTCGAGCTGCCGCCGAAGATCACCGTCCGGGTGACGGACGCCGCCGTGCGGGCCACCGCGGGCAGGACCGAGCTGCGCCTGGACCAGCCGGACGGCGGGTCCGGCACGGTCACCGTCGTCGCCGGCCGAACCAGGATCGTGATGAACCAGGACGGCGACGTCACGGTCGAGGCGGCCCAGGCCATGACGCTTCGCGCGACGGGCTCGCTCACCCTCGAGGGCGCCAGTGTCGCGATCAAGGGCACTGGCGACGTGACCGTCGAGGCCGGGGGGTCGGCGACACTGAAGGCCTCCGGGACGGCCACCGTGCAGGCCGCTGGCGCGACGACCCTGCAGGGCGCGCTCGTCGCCATCAAGGGCGTCACCTCTTTCTCACCGTGAGTGCCGACGATGCCTGGACCTCCCGTCTCCCTCGGCTGCGCCGTGATGCTGACTCCCGGACTGTCGGGACCACCCGACACCGGCACGGTGACGGCCGTCTTCCCGCCCTTCATCACCGCCGGTGGGATGCCGCTGGCCGTCACCGGCTCGCTGTGCCTGATGGTGAACTCCGTCTGGGGCTTCCCGTACCCGCTGGTGATCGGCCCGGTCGCCAGCTCGGGTGTTCGCGTCGGTGGCCGCGGACTGGTCCGGGCCGGCGACCGCATCCCCACCCCACCCGGCGTCCTGCTGATCATCGGGCCGCCCGCGGCGCCCTACGTCATCGACCAGTGGCAACCATGAGCGCGACAGGACGGAGGTCGCGATGACAGACGCCGCCGAACCCCGCTGGGGAAGCGACCTGCGGTTACTCGACGACCTGCGGCTGGCCGACGACCGCGGCAGGGGCAGCGACCTGTTCACCGTGCGCCGCCCGCAGACCGGGCAGGACGACCTCGAGACGCTCTCGGCGCTGGACAACCTGCGGCAGGCGCTGCTGCTGCGCTTCCTCACCGAACAGGGTGAGCTCGCCCTGTTCGGCCACCCCGACTACGGCTCGCGCCTGCACGAGCTGGTCGGGCAGCCCAACACCGAGTCCACCCGCAACCGGGCCAAGATGTTCACCCTGCTGGCGCTGACCGCGGAGCCGCGGGTCGCCCGGGTGCTGTCGGTGGACGTCGCCACGCATCCCCGTCAGCGGTGGCGGATCGACATCACCGCACGCCTGCTGCCCGTGCACGGCGACACCCCGCTGAACCTGGTCTTCCCGTTCTTCCTCGACAGGACGGGGGCGGCATGAACCCGGACAGCGTCTTCCTCGTGGACCGGCCGTTCCAGGACATCGTGGACGACATCCTCACCGCGGTCATCGGCGGGGTCGTCAACGAGGAGATCATTTTCGATCTCAGGCAGGACCGGTACCCGCTCACCCGGCCGGCACTCGACATCCGCGGCATCACCGGAACCGTGCTGGACACCGACGGCGAACCCGGCCGCTACACCTTCCAGAAGCCGGTCGACTTCGTGTACGACCAGCCCGGCAACGTCGTCGTCTGGCAGGACGGCGGACGGCGGCCGGCCGACCTGAGCACCTTCTACGTCGACTACGCGCTGCCCCCGGACGACCGCCCCTCGCCGATCACCGACATCAACGTCGGCAGCGTGACCCGCACGCTGGCCGAGGCCGTCGGCCGGGAGATCGCCACCGTCTACGAGCAGATCAACCTCGCCTACCGGGCCGGTTTCCTCGACACCGCCACCGGTACCGCCCTGGACCTGGTGGTGGCGATCCTCGGAATCGCCCGCAAGCCCAGGCAGCTCGCGGTCGGGCTGGTGACGTTCTTCCGCGCGGCCGGAATCGACGGCAGCATCACGATCCCGGCCGGCACCGTGGTGACCACCGCGGCGGCGAAGGCCCGGTTCGCCACCTCCGAGCAGCGCACACTGCAGCGCGGCCAGGCGCGCATCGACGTCCCGGTGCGCGCGGAGGCGGCCTTTGCCGGGGACGCCGGCACGGTACCCGCCGGGGCCGTCACGGACATGCTTGCCCCGATCGCCGGGATCAGCCGGGTGACCAACATCGACCCGACGATCCTCAGCGCCGAGGGTGAGACCGACGAGCAGCTACGGGCCCGGGCCAAGGCCGTCCTGCGCTCGCTCGGCCAGGCCACCCTGCCGGCCCTGACCCGGGTGATCTCCGAGGGCGGGGGCCGGCCGGTCGAGGTCTGGGAGGGTGAGAACCCCGGCCCCACCAAGGCACCCCTGGGCACGGTGACGATCCTCGTCGAGGCCGAACCCGAGCGGATGCCGTCGCTGCGCGCCGCCGTGCACGAAACCCGGGCGGCCGGCGTGCAGGCGGCCCTGGTCGCCCGCTACGTCTTCTTCACCCCCCGGCTGGCGGTCGTGGTCAGACCGGGCCTGACCGCTCAGGGCCGGGAGAAGATCGTCACCTCGATGATCGCCAGGGTCCAGGCCTACGTCGACACGCTGACCAGCGGCGACCGCGCCGAGGGCAGGCTGCTGCTGGATGCGGCCGCCACTAACCCGGCCGGCGGCCGGGACCCCGACATCGTCTCGGTGCGGGCCGCGGATGTGATCACCTGGCGTCCGGACCTCGGCGGCCCCGGTGCCGAACCGCTCACCGACGCCGTGCTCACGGCGCTCGCCGGTCTGCCCGCCACCGCCGACGAGACGGTCCGGCGCGCGGCCGTCGAGGCCGCCGTCGGCGCCACCGTGCCCGCGCTGCCACCCACCGGCCGGCGCATCCCCGACCACGGCCTGCTGCGGGCCGCCGACGGCAGCCCGGTGACCGACGAACAGATCGACAGCGGCGACTTCGTCGTCGACCCCACCGTCGGTGACGAGTCGTTCTGGGTGGTGCTGGACATGCAGCCGTCCGACGTGGCCGTCCGGACACAGGGGGAGTAGCCGATGCCGACCAAGACCGACCGCATCCTCGGCTACCTGCCCGGCACCTTCCGGGCGGCGGCGTCCCGCTCGGCGCTGCGGGCCGTCGTCGACGCCTTCGGCGGGCAGCTGCAGCTCGGCGAGAACCTGCTCGCCGAGGTGATGCAGGCGCACTGGGCCGCCTTCGCCGACCGCGGCGGCGCCGCCGTGACGGATCTGCGCGCGATCGGCGCGCTCTACGGGCTGGCGCCCCGCCCCGACGAGACGGTCGAGCCGTTCCGCGAACACCTGCTGCGTCACGTGCGCACGCTGCTCGAGGGCACGGTCACCGTGCCCGGGGTGCTGCGGGTGGCGGCCGATGCGCTCGGGCTGACCATCGACACCGCCCCCGGCCGGCTGGACACCTGGTGGCGCCGCCCGGACGACCTGCTGGTGACGGTGGAGGCCGACCCGGCCGACGCCGCCACCGTGCTGCTGGGCGTGCCGAGCCTGACCGTCTCCGGCCGACCGGCCGGCCGGGCCGAGATCCACGGCACCCCCGACCTGCGCGGCGGGGCCGACCTGCGCGAACGGCACCTCCTGTACGTCGCGCTGGACGGCGGCGCCCCCGTCGTGGTGGACGTGGGCCAGGGCGCGGCGGACCCCGCCGCCGTCCCGCTCGGACACGTCGTCACCCGGCTGCGCGCGGAGCTGGGCGACAGCGCCGCCCGCGACGTGGCCGGGCGGGTGGTGCTGAGCAGCCCGACGTCCGGACCCGAGTCGCTGCTGGAGGTGCGCGAAGGACCGGACGACGCGGCAACGGCCGTGCTGGGCCTGCTGCCGCTGAGCTACCGCGGCACGGACGAGACGGCGGCGGCCCTGACCGCCACGGTGGACCATGCCGGCGCCGTCGACCTCACCGACGCCCGCTACCTGCGCCTGCTCGTCGACGGCGTCCATCCGGCCGAGGTGGACTGCGCCGGCGCCGACCCCGCGCACACCGCCCTCGACCACGTCCGCGACGCGATCAACACGGCGCTCGGGCTGGCGGCCGCCACCCACGACGGGCGGCGGATCACCCTCACCTCACCGACCAGGGGCGCGGCCAGCACGATCGAACTGCAGCGGGCGGCCGCCGAGGACGCCGCGCAACGCCTGTTCGGCCTGCCCGCGACCGTCCGGACCGGGCAGGACCCCCGGCCGGCGCAGGTCACCGGCACCGTGGACCTGCGCGCCGGCGCCGACCTCGCCGAGGCGCCCCTGCTGCGGCTGCGGGTCGACGACCTGCCCATGGTGACCGTGAACTGTGCCGGCGCGGTACCGGAGCGTACCCGGCTCGACGAGATCGTCACGGCGGTCAACGCCGCCGTCGGCACCGAGGTCGCCGCCGCCGTCGCCGGCCGGCTCCAGCTCACCTCGCCGGGCACCGGCGAGCTGGCCGAGATCGTCCTCGAGCCGGTCGGCGCCGACGCCGCCCCGACGCTGCTCGGGCTGCCACCGCGGTTCGCCGAAGGCGCCGCCGCGACGGCGGCCCACGTCACCGGCATCGCGGACCTGTCCGCGGGCGTGGCGGTCCTCGACCGCTACCTGTTCGAGCTCGCCGTCGACGGCGGCCGGTTCGTCCAGGTCGACCTGCGCGGCGACGGCGCTCGGCGGCTGTCCCTGGACGACCTGGTCGACCGGATCAACCAGGCGCTGGCCGCGGACGCCGCCACCGCCGCGGGGGCTGCCGGCGGCGCCGGCGGTGCGGGTTCCGCGGGCGGTCGGGACGCCGATGTCGCCACCCATGACGGTGAGCACCTGGTGCTGCGTTCCCGCCGGCCCGGCGGCGGCAGCCGGCTGGCGGTGCGCGGGGTCTCCGTCGAACGCCGACGGCGGTTCGTCACCCGGGCGTTTGTCACCGGCGAGGCGGCTATCACCCTGTTCGGTGTCGAGCGGGCCGACGCCCGCGGCGACGACGCGAGCCGGGCCGCCGTGACCGGCGCCGTCGACCTGCGTCCCGGTGTCGACCTGTCGACAGCCCGCTACCTGCGGATCGCCGTCGACGATTCCCCGCCGGTGGACGTCGACTGCGCCGGATCGCGGCCGCGGGCCACCGTCCTGGACGAGATCGTCGCACGCCTGAACGCGGCCCTGTCCCCGACCGCCGTGTCCCCGACCGCCGTGTCCCCGACGGCCGTGTCGGTGCCGGCTGTGTCGGTGCCGGCTGAGTCGTCGCCCGCCGAGCCGGCGCCGGACCGGCCCCGAGCGGGCCGGCCGCTGATCGGCCAGCCGCCGCCGGTCGCCATGCACGACGGCCACCGGCTGACGTTGCTGTCACCGACGGCCGGTCCGGGCAGCCGGATCGCCTTCGAGGTGCCCCAGGCCCAGGACGCGCGGCGGCTGCTGCTCGGCGAGACCGAGATGTCCGCCCGTGGCCGGGACGCCGGCGGGGTCGCCTTCGTCGGCGTCAGCGACCTGAGCGCCGGGGTGGAGCTGCCGCCGCACGCGGCGCTGCGGATCGGCGTCGACCATGCCGATCCCGTGCAGATCGCGCTCACCGGCGACCAGGGCGGCCGGCGTTCCCTGGGTGCCCTGGCCTCGACGGTGAACGTGGCGCTCGGCGGCAGCGTCGCCTCCCACGACGGGACGCACCTGGCGCTGGTCTCGCCCAGCCGGGGGCCGGGCGCCCGGCTGCGCATCGAAACGCCCGAGGGCGCGGACGTCACCGACGCGACCGCGGCGGTCCTCGGCGTCACGGCGCGCACCTACCACGGCGGCGAGGCCGAGCGGGCCAGGATCACCGGGCGCGCCGACGTCGGCGGGGCGCTGGACCTGCGCCGTGCCCGCTATCTCGTGCTGTCGGTGGACGGCCGGCCGGAGGCGACCGTGGACTGCGCCGCGCAGGCCGCCGACCCCGGACAGGTCGGGGCCGCCGACGTGGTGGCGGCCCTGACCTCCGCCCTGCCGGACCTGGTGGCCTCCGTCGTCGACAACCGGCTGGTGCTGGAATCCGGGCTGGCCGGGACGGCGGGCCGCATCGCCGTCCCGGCATACACCGGCGGTGACGCCCGCGCCCTGCTCTTCGGGCCGGAGGTGCCGGCGCAGACCAGGGGGGCCGCCGCCCAGCCGGCTGTGATCACCGGTACGGTCGACCTGCTGGCGCCGGCCGACCTGGCGCTGCGCTCCAAGCTGCTGCTGCGGGTCGACGGCGGATCGCCGCGGGAGATCGACGTCGCGGGCGCGGCGCCGGCCCAGACCACTCTCGCGGAGGTGGTCGCGGCCATCGACGCGGCGCTGCCGGGGGTGGTGTCGGCAACCGCGGACCAGCGGCTGCGGCTGACCTCGCCGACCACCGGCCCCGGCAGCCGGCTGGAGATCCTCCCGCCGCGCAGCCTGGAGGTCGTCGAATACCCGCCGGTCCAGCGGACGCTGCCGACCAGCTGGCTGCACCACGGTGACCAGGTGACCCTCGACAACGACGGTGCCGGCGACACCTGGCTGACGGTGCGGGTCGAGGCGCCGCACGGCAACGGCGGGCCGGCCCTGATCGAACGTGACTCGGGCCGGATCGTCGCGTTGCTGCGCCCGCTGGCAGCCGGGGAGGCGCTGACCCTGTGGCGGGCGCCGGACGGCTTCGTGCGGGCCCGGGTTGCCGCGCCGGCGGGAGCGGAACCGGTCGCGGTGGCGCCCGGCGAGCTGCGGGCCGGACACCTCGGGGCGTGGGCCCGGGTGCCGAGCCTCGCCGCGCCGTGGACCGGTCCGCGCGGCGTGCCCGCTGGTGGCCTGCAGCTGGACAACCCCTGGGCGCCGGCCGTCGACCAGGTGCTGCCCAAGGTTACCGGGCTGAGCGTGGAGGTGTCCCCGGCTGCCCTGAGTACCAGCGGCTTCGACGCCGACCGTCCGGACGGGGACCCGGTGGAGCTGACCGCTCAGCTGGTGCGGACCGACGATGAGGACGGCTGGGCGCTGGCGGGTGCCGGCGGCCGCCGTCTGGTCGCGGCGCGGCCGGGCGGCGAGGTGTCACTTGCCGAGCACGCGGGGGCGGTGGTCGGGGTGGCCGGTGTCCTCCACCGCGCGGATCCGCCGTTCGTCCTGGTGACCGCCCTGTCCCGGCGGTTCGACGTGACGCTGCGCCCGGACGCCCCCGCCGACGGCGGCACCGCATCCGCCGGCACCGGCACCGCCGACGCCGAGCGCTACCTGGACGTCACCATAGGGGAGCTGGCGGCCGGTTCGGGGTCCTCGTTCGCGTGGCAGGTGACCAACGGCGAGCGGCCCTCGCGGCTCGCCCGCGTCCGCCGGGAGCGCAAGGGCGACGCCCTGCTCCTCGAACGCGGCCGCAGCCGGTGGCAGGTGCTCGAATGCACCGGCAGCCGCCTCGACAGCGCCGTGTTCGCCGGTCCGCGGACCGCCCCGGACGACCTGTCCGCGGACCGCTTCGCCGGTGGGCCGTGCCGCTGGCCGGCCATCTTCGACGTCAGCGGGTATGCGCTGGACGGTGAGCCGGCCCGGGAGACCTTCGCCGCGGGCGGGCCCGCCGGTCCACCATCCGGCTGGATCTTCAGCTGGCCCCGGCACACCCCGGGTGCCTTCGAGGTCAACCTGCCCGCGGATCTCCCGGCCCGGTTCGGCGCCCGGTTCGGCGAGGCCAGGTTCGCCAGCGACCCCGACCGGCCCGAGCTGTACGAGCGCGCCGTCACCGAGCCACCGGGCGACGACGACAACCTCGTCGAGCTCGTCAACGCGCGCTCGGTGCTGCTGCGGGCCGAGACGGTACGGACGGTGCCGATCGGTTTCACCGCCCAGGCCCTGCCGTTTCGCGCCCCGCGCTATCTCAGCGGCGGCTCCGGGCCGGAGCACGCTCGGCTCTACCTGCGCGAGCAGGGAGCGGAGGGCTTCATCCTCCTGCGGGCGCGCGAGAACGGTCCGGCCGGAAACCTGATCAATGTCAGTGCCCGGCCGGCCGGCCCGGCCCGGTTCGACGTGTCGGTGGCCACGGACGGTGCCCGGTTCGAGTCGGCGCGGGCGATCGTCGCCGGGCCGGCCGCGTCGCTCACCGGCCGCGCCACGATCGAGCCGTCCCCGCTCGGCGTCACCGAGGCGAAGGCCGCCGGTGTCCGGGTGGCCGTCACCCGTGATCGCGGCGGGCCCCGGCCCGCGACACCTGAGCTCTGAGCTCTGACCGCCGGCCTGTCGAGCCCCACCCGTCCACCTTCGACCCCCGGAGCAACCCGTGACCGACCAGAACACTCCCTACGTCAGCTACAACCCCGGTGACCTGATCACAGCGGGCGACTCGATACGGCTCCAACTGTTGATCAAGAAGGACATCGGTGATCAGATCAAGGCTGCCATCGATGGCCTGACCAGGGTCGCGCAGGCCCAGGACGCCGAGAAGCTCGCCGGCCTGACCCCGGACGCTCTCGCCGCGCAGGTCCTGGAGTACGTGCAGCGCCAGCTGCCCAAGCGCACCGGCTACCTCAGCGTCCTGCGCCGCCTCGAAGTCGGCAAGGAATCGGTGATCGACCACCGGCTGGGCGCCTGGCCGCTGGTGAGCGTCTTCCAGCTGGACTACTTCCGGGTCGTCGCCTCCGAGGACGGGCACGTCTTCAACCCGTTGGCAACGTTCTACCTGCATCACAGCAGCGAGAGCCGGATCCGCTTCCGGCCGGAGAACACCCCGGCCAGCGATCTGGAGTCGGTGGACGTCGATCCCGTCGCCGGGCATCCGTACCACATTCCGTGGCGTCACATGCTGGAGCTGTACGGTGTCGAGACGCCGGAGGACGCCACGCTCAGCGAGGTGGAGAGCGAGTTCTGGAGCAGGTTCAACGCCGCCCCGAACGACCGGTTCGACGACGACCAGTACTTCCACTCCCCGTGGTTCGACCGTTGCTGCGGCGAGCGCCGGACCGTCCGGCAGCTCTCCCGGGACTGGGACAACATCTACTTCCAGATGCGTCCGCGGCTGACGCTCAACCTCACGGGCACCGGCGAGCAGGAAGGCACCTCGGTCCTGCCCCCGCCCGCGCCGTCGGAGGTCCAGGTGGTCCAGTTCGGCCTGCAGTCGATCGGGCTGACCCTGCTGAAGGCCCCGCAGCTGCCCGCCAGCCCCCCCACGGACTTCCCCACGGAGCACCTGAAGGTCCTCGTCCTGCTGAAGGTCTGACCTGGCGTGCGGTCCGCGCGAGCCGGAAGCCCGAACGAGCCGGATGAGCTGAACGAGCCGAGGGTCTGGGACGATGCGACGGAGTGAGCGTTTCGACGGTGCCGGTGTGCCTTTCGAGGGCGACCGCACCGTGTGGCTGCGGTCGATCCCGGCGGGAGCGCGGATCAGCTCCGCCGTGCTCACGCTCACTCCCGTCGCCGCACCCGGCGCGCCGTTGTTCGAGGAGGTCATCGCGTTCACCGGCGACACCGGGACCTGGGGGGCGACCCGGTCCAGCGGCGGCACGGCCACCCTCCGGTGGGCCGAGCTGGACTTCCACCAGCGGCGCACCCTGACCCGCATCCGCGGCGGCGACCTGACCGGTGCCGAGCTGCAGGTCGACCTCGGCGGCGTCTACATACGGCTGAACGACCGGGGGGCGCCGCTGATCCCGGACGATCACCTCGCCGGGGTGCTCACGCTGGCCGCCGACGGAGCCGTCCCCGGGCTGGCCGCGGCCAGATTCAAGATCACCCGCAAGGGCGGGCCGCTGGCGGTCAGCCTGGTGACCCTGCGATCGACACCGTCCAACCTCGTGGCGCGGGCCGGCTCACAACCGGCGTTGTGGTCCCGTCCCGGCGAGCTGGTCCGCCGCGAGAGCACCCCGGACGTCGCCGCCGCGCTGCAGGCGGCGCTCGCCACCGCCGAGGTCGAGGACGGGTTCTACCGGCTGCCGCTGACGGTCCACTCGGACACCCTCTGCCGGCTGGATCTGGAACTCGCGGTGGAGTTCACCGTGGCTGCCGCGGTTCTTCCCGGCGGCATCACCGAGGCCACCGTCACCTACGGCTACGCGGGCCTGCCGCGGCCCGGTGCGGTGCCGCTGCGCCTGTCGGTTCCGGCCGGCGCCCGGCTGGTACCCGCCCGCGCGCGTTCGACGGCGACCGGCGCCTTCGCCGCCTCCCGGGTCGGCCATGGTCCGACCGGGGCGGTCAGCCCGGCCGGTGTCCTGCCGCTGACCGCGGACGTGTCCCTGGCCTGCCCGGTCGTGGTCGCCGACGATCTGGTGGTCACGGCCGTCGACCTGCTCGTGGCGGCGGGGACGCCGACCGCGACGGTGCTGCTCAACGTTGTCGCCGACACCGACGGCAAACCCTGGAACGAGCCGTTGCTGCCCCGTCCGGTCACGGTGGAACTCGAACGTGGCGTCGCCGAGGAGACGCAGTGGGTCAGCGCCGGGCTGGATGCGGCGTTCACCTTCCACGCCGGGCGCCGGTACTGGCTGACGCTCCAGATCGAGCACGGGGAAGCGGCCTGGGCGGTGTTACCCGCCGCTACCGCCCAGAGCGCCCCGGCCACCCCGGCGAATCCGGCCACCCCGGCCACCCCGGCCACCCCGGCAGGCCCGGCGAGACCGACCGGCCCGGCAGCTCCGTCGGCTTCTGTCGGCTCGGCCACGTCGGCCGGCCCGGCGACCCAGCGCAGCCTGGACGGCGGGCTGTCATGGCGACCGGTGGGCGTCGCCGGTGCCGAGCCCGCTGCCGCGCTGTTCCGGCTGCGCATCGTCCCCGCCCGGTTCACGATGCCGGTGGAGCTTCAGGTAGGGGAAGGCGCGGCGGCCCACCGGGTCGGCCTGCAACGGCTCGCCCCGCTGGGCCGGGTGGAGATCGACCTGAACGCCGAAGAAATCATCGGCGGTGTCAACGCGGCCCTGGCCGCGGCACCGGAAGCCCAGGGCTGCCCGAGCGGTGAGCACGTGCGCAACGGCGGCTTCACCCGCTGGAACCGGACGGCGGACCTGCCGAACGGCTCCCGGGTCGTGGTTGCCGGCTTCCCGGTGCGGCGGATCGCGGTCGCCGCGGGCGGCTGCCGCGCCTTTGCCGCGGGTGGCGCACCGGCCGGGAATCTGGCGGTGCTGAGGATTCTCCCCGAGGTGGCCGTGCTCGACGTCTTCCCCGACCGCATGGAGGCCCGCCGGCAGCGTGATCCTTTCACGCTGCCGGCGGCCGGTTCGCTGGACGGCTTGGCCGCCGACCCCGGCGGGCGCTACGGCTACGTTCTGCTGGACGGCCAGAAGCTGGTGACAGTGGACGTCGAGGGCGACCGGACCACGCCTGTCACGCTGGCCCACGGCGGACTGACGGCGGTGGCTGCCTCCCCGGACGGAACCACTCTCTACCTGGCCGGTACGCGCAGTGCCGACGCTGGTGCCGACGGCGGCGCTGAAGGCGGTGGGGGAGCTGAAGGCGGTGGGGGAGCCGGTGGCGCAGAGGCCGCGGTCGCGCACAGCGTCGTCGCCGTGGCGGCGTCCGATGTCCGCGCCGGCGAGGCCCCGGGCGGGGAGGGCAAGCTGTGGGGCGCCGAGGCGGTGCTGGATGATCCCCCCGTCGATCTGGCGGTCAGCCCCGACGGCTTGACGCTGTGGGTTCTGACCAGCGGGGAGCACGGCTGCGCGCTGGTCGCGATCGACCTGGCGCGGCTGGCTGTCCGCGGCGGGCCGATCCCGCTGGACGACGGGGCGATTCGATGCGCGCTCACCGCGGACGGCAGGACCGCCGCCGTCGTGCACTCCGGGGCCGCGCTGAGCGTCGTCGACCTGACGTCCGCGGTGGTGCGTAACCGGTTGAGCCTGCGCCCGGACAGCGGCCGCGACGGCTCGAGGGCGTCGGGCGTCGCGGTCAGTGGGGACGGACGCCATGCCTTCGTCACCCTGCGCACCGCCGATGCCGTGGCGGTCGTGGACCTGACACGGTCCCGCGTCGTGGACCGGGTGGCGGTCGGTGGCGGGCCCGCGGACTGCGTGATCACCCCGGACGGTGAGCGGCTGTATGTCGCGGACCTGCTGCTGCCCGAAGGTGCGCTGCCCGAAGCTCCAGCCACCGGCCCGCAGACCCCGACGGCCCCGCAGACCCCGACGGCCCCGCAGACCCCGACGGCCCCGCAGACCCCGACGGCCCCGCAGACCCCGACGGCCCCGCAGACCCCGACGGCCCCGCAGACCCCGGACAGGTTCACCGTGCTGACCATCGGCACCCTGGTGCCCGAGGACTGGGTGGTCACGGCTGGCGTCGTCCGGCCCTGCTGCCTGCCGCCGGGCGGCCGGGCAGCGATGATCGGTGCCGAAGCCCCGGGCGGTGACGAGCTGGCCCGCGCACCGGGCGACGATGAGCCGCAGCTCATCGCGACGTCGGCGTTGGCCCAGGTCATGCCCGTTTCGGGCGGATGCCGGTACGAACTGACGTTCACGGCCTCGGCCTCGGCCGCGGGCGCGGCCGCCGAGCTGCACTGGCGCGCGGCCGGCTGCACGGTCGAGCGCACGGACGAGGTGCCGATCCGGGAGCGGCCCACGGATGAGGCCGCGGCCGGGCTCACGACAACGGTGGCGCGCTCCGGCGAGGATCCGGCGGTCGGGGTACAGCCGCGGCTGCGGACACATCACGCCGTCCTGACCTCCCCCGCCGGCGCCGAACAGGTGGAACTGCGGTTGCGGGCGCCGGCCGGAGTGGTGGCAGCGGTGGACCAGGTCTCGTTGCGCGCCACCGAGAGTGTGCTGACCAACGCGGACCTGATGTTCGATGACGACGTGCTGGTCGGCTGGGAGCTCAGCCCACCGGCTCCGGCCGGGTTCGACGCCACCTCCGCGGCGGATCATCTGAGCCTGGTCAACGGCGCGGCGGTCGTGGTGACGCTCGCGCAGCGGGCGAGCGTGCAGGCCGGCCGCCCGTACCGGCTCCTGATCGACGCGGCGGCTCCGGCCGGCGCCGCCGCGGTGCCGTCGGCGGAGGTTGTCTGGTCGGCGGCCGGGAGCCCGACCGGGGCGGTACTGTCGGTGCCGCTGCCGTCCTCGGCGGCCGTCCCACAGGTCAGGATCGGTACGGCCCCTCCCGGCGCGGACGCGGCGCAGGTGCGCGTCGTCCTGCCTGCGGGGTCCGTGCTAGGGCTGCGCCGGGTGACGTTGGAGGCCGTCATGGTCACCGAGGTACCCGTCACGTTCATCGCTGCCTCGCCCGGTGAGCTGACGGTGACGAACTGGCAGGTGGCCTACGACATCGACGAGACCCCCCGGCTGCCGCCACCGCCCGCTGGCGGGCTGTGCCTGCCCGGCCGCCCGGAACCGGTGCCCGGCGAGAGCCCGGCGGGCGCCGGCTACTGCGTCACCTGCCAGGGAGAGCACGAGCTGCTCGGCCCCGAGCCCACCGTGACCGCGTCGGGCGCGGCCTCCACCCGCTTCAGCTGTGCCAACTGCGGCTCGCGGGTGGTGCTCCCCGGCACGCACGGCATTCCCGTGCCGCCCAGCGGGCCGTTACGGGTCGGCGGGCCACCCACCCCACCCCGCCGGCCGGGGTGAGGCCCCCCGGGTCCGGTGGCGGCCCTGAAGCCAGGATGCGTCCTGGCGGAAGGAGACGTGCTTGGTCGTGCCGGCACCGAGAAGTACCCGCGGGAGCCGCGGGAGCCGGGTGTCGGCTGGATGCCAGCCCTTACGCCCTGGGCCGGATCGTGGATAGCATGATGGTCATGCCGCCGTGGCTGTGGTGGTTGGTGATCGCAGGCGTTCTTGGCGTGGGCGAGATGCTTACCCTTGCCCTCATTCTCGGGATGACCGCGCTCGCGGCCCTGGTGGCGGGCGCGGCCGCCGGGGCCGGCGGCCCGCTGCCCATCCAGCTTGTCGCGTTCGCCGCCACCTCCGTGGTGCTGTTGCTCGGGCTGCGGCCGGTCGCGCGCCGTCACCTGCACCAGGCGCCGGCCGTCGCGACCGGTACCGACGCGCTGATCGGCATGACCGGTGTCGTCCTTGAGCCCGTTAACGGTGACGGTGACGGCCGGGTCAGGATTCGCGGTGAGATATGGTCGGCCCGCGCGACGATCGACGGTCAGGTCCTTGAACCGGGCACGAGCGTGCGCGTGCTGCGCATCGACGGCGCCACGGCCATCGTCCACCCCGCGCAGCTGTAGCGGGCCTTGGGACCGGGGAGGCGTCGATGACCGGGCTGATCGCCACCGCGGTCGTTCTGCTGGTGCTGCTGGTTTTTCTCAGCCGGGCGGTGCGGGTTGTGCCGCAGGCCCGGGCGGTCGTGGTCGAGCGGCTGGGCCGGTACCACCGGACCCTCACCCCGGGCCTGGCCCTCGTCATCCCCGTCGTGGACCGGATCCGTGAACGCGTCGACCTGCGCGAGCAGGTGGTGACCTTCCCGCCGCAGCCGGTGATCACCGAGGACAACCTCGTCGTGGGCATCGACACGGTGATCTACTTCCAGGTCACCGACCCGCGCGCGTCCACCTACGAGATCGCCGACGTCATCAGCGCGATCGAGCAGCTCACTGTCACGACGCTGCGCAACGTGATCGGTAGTCTGAACCTGGAGCAGACCCTGACCTCCCGTGATGAGATCAACACCAGGCTGCGCGGTGTGCTCGACGAGGCGACCGGCAAGTGGGGCATCCGGGTCAACCGGGTGGAGCTCAAGGCCATCGACCCGCCGGCGTCGATCCAGGACTCGATGGAGAAGCAGATGCGCGCCGAGCGGGACCGCCGGGCGGCGATCCTGTCGGCGGAGGGCGTCAAGCAGAGCGAGATCCTGCGCGCCGAGGGTGAGAAACAGGCCGCGATCCTGCGCGCCGAGGGAGAGCGGCAGGCGAAGATCCTCGCCGCGCAGGGCGAGGCGGAGGCCATCACCACGGTGTTCCGGGCGATCCATGCCGGCAACGCCGACCAGAAACTGCTCGCCTACCAGTACTTGCAGACCCTGCCGCGCATCGCCGCGGGCGAGGCGAACAAGGTCTGGATCGTCCCCAGCGAGCTGACCAGGGCGTTCGGGGGCCTCGCCGCCTTCGGTGGCCTCGCCGACGGGCCGGACCACACGGCCGGCGGGCAGCCTCGCTGACAGCTTCCCGCCCGGTCCCCCGCGTCTGCGTCTCCGTCCGCGCGGACGTACCCGCGTGTACGTACGGTCACCGTAGTGACGCCGTCGGCCGGTACGTTCTCTCCTGACATCGGAGCCGGGAAACGAGAGCGCGGGAGCAAGGCCACAGCGGCGCCCGCACGGCCCCGACGCCCACCGGAGATCCGTCACCGCTGGATACGATCTAGGGCGTGGACCCGCAAGCGCCTGCGACGGACGTTGTGGGCGTCCTATCCGACACAAAGGATGTACATGACGCCCACCGAACAGCCGGCCATCACCGACACGGACGATCTGTGCGTCGCGACGATCCGCACACTGTGTATGGACGCGGTGCAGGCCGCGAACTCCGGGCACCCGGGCACCCCGATGGCCATGGCACCGGTGACCTACACGCTGTGGCAGGAGTTCCTGCGCTTCGACCCCGACGATCCCTCCTGGCCGAACCGGGACAGGTTCGTGCTGTCGGCGGGGCACGCGTCGGCGTTGCTGTACGCGATGCTGCACCTGGCCGGTGTCCGGGCGGTCGGCCCCACCTATGAGACGCCCGGCGGGCCGGCGGTCACCCTCGACGACATCAGACGCTTCCGCCAGCTGGACGGGAAGTGCCCCGGCCACCCGGAGTACCGCTGGACGTCCGGGGTGGAGGCGACCACCGGGCCGCTGGGCACGGGCGCGGCGACGGCGGTGGGCATGGCCATCGCCGGGCGCTGGCTGGCGGCGCGCTTCAACCGGCCCGGCTTCGACGTGTTCGACCACGACGTGTACGCGCTGTGCGGTGACGGCGACCTGATGGAGGGGGTCGCGGCCGAGGCGGCGTCGCTGGCCGGCCACCTGGGGCTGGCCAACCTGTGCTGGATCTACGACAACAACCACATCAGCATCGAGGGCGGCACCGACCTGGCGTTCACCGAGGACGTGGCCACCCGGTTCATCGCCTACGGCTGGAACGTCACCCGGGTCGGTGACGCCAACGACCGCACGGCCCTGGGCCGCGCCTTCGAGACGTTCCGCCGCGAGCCGCACCGCCCGACCCTGATCATCGTCGACAGCCAGATCGCCTTCGGCGCCCCGACCAAGCAGGGCACCGCCGCCGCGCACGGGGAGCCGCTGGGGGAGGAGGAGATCCGGGCGACGAAGCGGTTCTACAACTGGCCGCCGGAGGCCCGCTTCCTCGTCCCCGACGGGGTGTACGAGCACTTCGCCGCCGGTGTCGGCAAGCGGGGCCGGGCCGAGCGGGACAGCTGGCTGGCCCTGCTCGGCCGCTACCGGGAGGCACATCCCGATCTCGCCGGCCAGCTCGACCTGCTGTGGGGCGGGCAGCTGCCCGACGGCTGGGACGCCGACATCCCCGTCTTCCCCGCCGACGGCAAGGGCCTGGCCACCCGGGACTCCTCCGGGAAGGTCCTCAACGCCGTCGCTGCCCGGGTGCCCTGGCTGGTCGGCGGCTCCGCCGATCTCGCCCCGTCGACGAAGACCCGGCTGACCGTCGACGGCGCCGGGGACTTCCAGGCCGCCAGCCCGGGTGGGCGCAACCTGCACTTCGGCGTCCGCGAGCACGCGTCGGCCGCGGTGGCCAACGGGCTGTCCCTGTCCGGGCTGCGGCCGCTGTGGTCGACCTTTCTGATCTTCTCCGACTTCGCCCGCGGCGCCCTGCGGCTGTCCGCGCTGATGGAGCTGCCGGTCATCCACGTGTTCACCCATGACTCCATCGGGGTCGGGGAGGACGGGCCGACGCACCAGCCGGTCGAGCAGCTCGCCTCGCTGCGGGCCGTCCCCGGCCTGCTGGTGATCCGCCCCTGTGACGCGGGCGAGGTCGCGCAGGCGTGGCGGGTGGTGATGGGCCTGGAGCAGGAGCCGGCCGCGCTCGTCCTGAGCCGGCAGGCGCTGCCGACGCTGGACCGGGCCCGCTACGCCGACGCCGCCGGGCTCGCCCGCGGCGGCTACGTGCTGGCCGACCCCGCCGACGGCGACCCCGAGGTGATCCTGATCGGTACCGGCAGCGAGGTGCACCTGGCCCTGGCCGCCCATGAGGAGCTGGCCGCGCAGGGGGTGCGCGCCCGGGTGGTCAGCCTGCCGTCCTGGGAGCTGTTCGAGCGGCAGCCCGCGCGGTACCGCGAGCAGGTGCTGCCGCCGGCGGTCCGCGCGCGGGTCGTGGTCGAGCAGGCCGCCACGCTCGGCTGGGAACGGTACGCCGGCCCGGACGGGGTGATCATCGGGATGCGGACCTTCGGCGCGTCCGCCCCGCTGCGGGACCTGCAGACCAGATTCGGTTTCACCCCGCGGGCGGTGGTCGACGCCGCCAGGCAGAGCCTGGCCGCCGTCCACGCCGCCGGTGACCCGGCGTAGACCGTAAGGACACGGATCCGCGGCTTGTGACCATGACGTCGACGGCCGGCTGGCCCCCGGGGCGCTTCCGGGGGCCGGCCGGCCGGTCAGCTGGTCAGCTGGTCGGCCGTTCCGCCCCGGTGTATCCGCGCTCGTTCCCCATCGGCCGCTGTCGGTCGTTCCGCGCTCCGGGTGTCGGGCTTGACCTGGGTAGGCGTACCTGAGACGGTGAGCAGGTCCTGCGGTCGCGCGAGCGGTCCTGGGGCTTGGTTGTACACAGGTTCGTCTGGTGTGCAGTTCACTTGGTACAGGGCTGGTTGGCACAGAGGTTGTACAGGGGCAGATGTGGTGGGTACTGGTAGAATTCTGCGTTTCGACGGGGTTCGCGGCTACGGTTTCATAGCGCCCGATGCCGGTGGCGACGACGTTTTCATGCACGCAAACGATCTTCAGGACGAGAAGCACCTGTTCCAGCCCGGAACGCTGGTGGAGTTCGAGGCGGAGGAGAGTGACAGGGGCCCGAAGGCCTCGGTCGTCCGTCTGATCCGCCGGGCTCCGGCCCGTCCGGCGCCCGTGTATCCGGTGGTCTCCCCAGGTGTGGTCAACGGGCGTTCGAGCGCCGACGACGACGACATGTGCGACGTCCTCACCGTCGGGGAGTTCCGGCATCTGCTGACCGAGACGCTCATCGAATCGGTGCCGACCCTGACCGGCGGCCAGATAAGCCAGATACGGCAGCGACTGACCACCCTCGCGCAGGCGCGCGGCTGGGTCGAGTCCTGACCGACGCCGCTCCGCCCGGGGCCCTGCCTGGCCCGGGGCGGACCGGCGGCCCCGCTGGTGCCCGGGCGTCACTGATGCCCGGACGCTGCGCCGTCCGCGCTGGCCATGCCGCCGGCCGCGGCGTGCGCACGTCCGGGTTCGTGGCGTTGCTTCGGCGGTCCGTGGGCCCACCCGGGCGATCCACTGCGCCCGACAGCGCAAACGCTGTTTCGGGCAGTGCAAATGCTGTGCCCGACAGTGCAAATGCTGTGCCCGACAGCGAAACACAACGGTGGAAAAAATGTTGTTGCCGGTCCGCATCGGCCGTTTCACGATACGCGCTGGTTAACCATGGGAGCGGTGTGTAGCGCCATCACGCTGCGGCCAGCTCGTACCGTCCCGGCAGCCATCCTGGGACGGCCCGCGTAAATGATGCGTACGGTGAGTGTTGTGCGCCGACATGCCGAGAAAACCGCCGCTTGCGGTTACCAAAAGTAGTTCGCTACGTTGGCCGGGCTCTCAACGGCACCGGACCGCACGCCGAGTTCTGTCCACGGTCCGGTGTCTTCCGACTAGCGATCGCCAGGACAGAAGCGGGGGACCCACCTTTCCGCCGGACGTCGCCACCACGGTGGCCGTCCTTGGGGTGAAGTCGGCCGCGCAGGTATCCGCGCGTCGACCGGGCTTCCCGGCCCGAACCCGACAGCTAACCTCGCAGGCGTATGGGAAGGATCATCGTTGCCTGCACACCAGGTGAATTCAGGTCCGGCTGCCGTAGGTCATCCCAGTCCCAGTTCCAGGCGCGGTCGTCATCGCGCGCCCACGACCCGCTCCGCCCTCGGCCGGATATCGGCACGTACCGCGGTTGCCGCCGCGGCCACCGGTACCGTCGCCCTCTCCGGGCTGGCCGCACCGGCCCTGGCGAACGACCGTGGCGCGGGCACGGGCGGGACGGGGTGGACCGACGCCGCCACGGCCGGCACGACCACCGCGGCCGGCACGACCGCTGCCCGGCCCGCTACCTTCACGATCACCCCGGCCGTCTGGTCGGCGGCCTCGTCGCCGGCCGCCGCCGCGGGCGTGCGCACGCTGTCGGCGCAGCCGGTGAGTTTCTCGACGTCCACCAGTGGTTTCGGGGCGAAACTCGTCTATCTGGCGTCGAAGCAGGCCGGAAAGCCGTACGTGTGGGGTGCCGAGGGGCCCCGGGCGTTCGACTGCTCCGGCCTCGTCCAGTACATCTACAAGCAGCTCGGCCGCAGCGTCCCGCGGACGGCCAACGCGCAGTACAACGCCTCCCAGAAGATATCGAAGAATGCCCGGCAGCCCGGTGACCTCATTTTCTTCGGCCGGCCGGGCGGCATCCACCACGTAGGGATCTACGCCGGGAACGGGATGATGTGGGCCGCCCCGCACACCGGGGCCGTGGTCCGGCTCCAGAAGGTCTACACCGGCAGCCATCTGGTCGGCCGTATCAGGTGACCCGCCCGCCCGGGCCGGGCTGGCGGCCACGGGGTGTTCGGGTGCCCCGGGCGGACAGCGCGGGCAACAGCCGGCGGCCGCCGCGAAAATTTCTCCCGGCCACTGCCGGGTAACTGTTCCTGGAGCCCCGGGCAGGTCCGGCGCGGGTCCCGCGCCGGATATCCAGAAAATTCCGGCCGGAGCGCACGGTGCTTCTCCCGGAGCGCTCCGGAAATGACCGGGAAATTTTCTGGACGAATGCGGTCGACGGCCTGCGCCCCGGTCTGCCCGACGTGTTCCAGTCGATCAGGCGCGCTGGGAAGAGCAAACCGTCGGCTGCTCGAAGGAAATGCTGTCCTGGCGCCGCCAGTGAATTTGACGAGCCATTTCGACGATACTTTTGGATGAGAAACTGATCATGTCCAGGGGAAGACACAGAAAACCCGGCCGGTGCAACGGCGCGGCATTGGTGGGCACCGTCGGGCTCATCGGGACGACGGCCGGAATGATGCTGACCGCGGCCCCGGCCAGCGCGGCCGGGCCGTCCGGGCCCGCCGTCGTCGCCGACACGGCCATCGCCCGTGTCGCCGCGAACGCGGGGCTGCCCAGCTGCCGAGGGGTGCCGCTGGGCACCTGGGTGGCGGTGGCGCTCGCGGAGTCCGGTGGCAACGCCAGGGCGCGTAACGCGCACGGTGAGGACTCCCGCGGGCTCTGGCAGATCAACGCGCGGGTCCACACGGGCTGGCTGGCGGGCCGGAACCTGTACGACCCGGCCACCAACGCGTGGGCGGCGAAGAAGGTGTGCGACAGTCAGGGCGTGCGTGCCTGGAGCGCCTACACCAACGGTTCCTACCGCCGTCATCTGGCGCGGGGGAACGCCGCCGCGGCAGCGGCGAAAGCCAGCCCGGCGAGCATGTCGACAACGCGGTCGAGCGCCCCTGTCCCGCCCGTCAGCGGGATCAGCTACATCACCCGGAACTGTTCGCTGCCAGCGTCCACGGCAACCGTGAGAAACGGCAGCAAAATGCGTACCGAGGTGGCCGCGGTACAGCGGCGGCTGACCGGTATCGGATATCCTCTCACCGTCGACGGGATATTCGGCCCGCAGACCACCAGGGTGGTCAAGGAATACCAGCGGCGGCACGGCCTCGCGGCCGACGGAACAGTCGGCGCCCGCACCTACGCCCAGCTGTTCCCGTGCGGCTGACGGCTGGGTGCCACTGACGGCCCTGGGTGCCTCCCCCTCCCTCGGGCACCCGGGGCGCCACCGTCCGCGGGCGGCCACCGTCCCCGCCTGGGCGGGCCGGTGGCCGGCGGCCGCCCGCGGACGTTCGCCCACCAGGCCGCGACCGGCGTGAGTCTGTTGTCGTGTATGTTCATGTTTTCTGGCCGTATCAGCGCATTCTGGCTGTATTGGCGCATGCTGGCAGCATCAGTACATTCTGGCTGTATAGGCGCATTTTTGCCATATCGGCGTACACCGCGACAAACTCGTGCCGATCTTCTCAGGTGAGTGCCAGTTCCTGCGGGACGACGATGACGTCGACGAGCGCGCCGCGCCGCCACACCGTCAGTTCGAGCGGGCGGCCGATGGTGTCCTCCGTCATCAGCCGTTGCAGATCCCCCGGGGTGGCGACCGGCTGCCCGGCGACGGAGAGCACCAGGTCGTCGGCGAACAGGCCGGCGCGACCGGCCGGGCTGCCCGCGACGACCTCGGCCAGCCGCACCCCGTGCCGCCGGCCGGACCGCTCGGCCAGGTGTGGCGGCAGCGGTGCCCGGGTGCTGGCGACCCCCAGGTAGGCGCGCCGTACCCGGCCGTCGCGCATGAGCGCGGCGAGGATGCGGCGGGTGGTGGCGTTGACCGGGACGGCGAGCCCGAGCCCGATCCCGGCGACGGCGGTGTTCACCCCGACGACGTGGCAGTCGGCGGTGACCAGCGCGCCGCCGGAATTGCCCGGGTTGAGCGCGGCGTCCGTCTGGATCACTTCGTCGATGACGCGGACGGTGGCGCCGGCCCGGGTGGGCAGGGAGCGGCCGAGTGCGCTGACGACCCCCGCGGTGACGCTGCCGGTCAGGCCCAGCGGGCTGCCCACCGCGACGACGAGCTGACCGACGGAGAGCGTGTCGGCGTCGCCGAGCGCCGCCGGGGCCGGCGTGCCGCTACGGGCCCGCAGCACCGCGAGGTCGGAGAGCGGATCGGCGCCGATCACGTCCACTTCGCTGTGGGTGCCGTCGGCGAACTCGGCCATGCCCGCCGCGCCGCCGCCGGTCTGCCGTCCCGCGCGCCTCGGTCCGCTGTCGACGACGTGGGCGGAGGTGAGCAGGAAGCCGTCATCGGTGAAGACCACGGCGGATCCGGCTCCCTCGCCACGCGGCGTCCGTACCCGCAGGCTCGCGACAGCGGGGGAGACGGTGGCGGCGACTCGGGTGACGACCTGTGAGTAGGCATCGAGCGGATCCTGCATCCCGGCCTCCTGTCCCGCTTACATAATTACATCATGAGAAGCAGTGGACGCCGGACAATGTTCCCCGGGCGTCCGCCGGACGTCCTCCTGGACGTCCCCCTGGAGCGCCGGTCAGGTAGCGCGGAGCCCATCCACGACCACCCGCACAGGCCATGATCCAGAAGAGTTTGTCGTTGTGTACGCTTTTTGGCCGTAAAAGCGTACACAACGACAAAATTACGCCGATCTTCTCCGGCGGCCGACGTCCATCCAGGCCTGTTCATTCCCCGTGCCGGTGCCCGGCGGTATGGCGGCGCCGCGCCGGGACGGCGTCTGAAGGTAGGTTCACCGACGTGGTCGAGGTGTCCAGGCAGCGCTTCGAGGCCCTGGTGGCCGAGGCGCTGGACAGCCTGCCACCGCAGCTCGGCCGTCAGATGTCCAACATCGCGGTCGTTGTCGAGGACGAGCCGCCGTCGCCGGGGCTGCTGGGGCTCTACGAGGAGGTACCGCTGACGCAGCGGGGCGACTGGTACAGCGGGGTGCTGCCGGACCGGATCACGATCTACCGGCGGTCGATCTGCGACCTGGGCCGGACCGAGGAACAGGTCGTCGGGCAGGTACGGGTGACCGTCATCCACGAGGTGGCCCATCACTTCGGCATCGACGACGGGCGGCTCGCCGAGCTCGGCTGGGGATAGGACCCGCCGGCGGCCACCGCGGCCCCACCATCCGTCGGCGTGCCATCCGTCGGCGTGCCATCCGTCGGCGTGCCATCCGTCGGCGTGTCGTGCGGTGCGTCCCGGCCGGGCGGCAGGGCCAGCGTCGAGCCACGGCCGGTGTAGCCGTCGCTGCCGTCTGGAACGGCGTGGCCGCTGTGCCGTCGTGTGTCGCTGTGTCGCTGTGTCGCTGTGTGGTCGTGTGCCGCTGTGCCTGTTGCCCCGCTCCGGGCGAAGTCGCCGTTTGTAGCGTCCTTGTTGGCAGATAGTTGACTTGTGGTTGCTCTACGTGTCTACTTCATGTCGTGGCCAGTCAGCTACGGAAAGTCGTCGTCTGGCCATCTCGTCGCTGTTGAGGCGACGTGTCCCGCAGCGCCGCGCCGGTACGCGAGCTGCCGGTGCATGAGCTAGCCAAGGAGCAACTGTGCGTAGAAAGCTGAAAGCGGCCTTCGCCACCGCCGTGTTGGCAGGCACCCTGGGGACCGTGCCGCTGCTGGCCGGGCAGGCCACCGCCGCCAGCCCGGCCGGGACGGACGGCAGGACGCCCAACCTGCAGGCGGTCGGCCTGACCAGCGATGGCGGCAGGCTGGTCCCGTTCTCCACCCGGTCCCCGCAGCGCGCGGGGGCGGGGGTGCCCGTCACCGGGCTCATCGGCCAGGACACCTCGCTCATCGGGATCGACTACCGGCCCCAGGACGGGCTGCTCTACGGCGTGGGCAACGGTGGCGGCGTCTACACGCTGAACACCACCACCGGAGTGGCCACCGGAGTGTCCCACCTGGGTGGCCCGCCGTCCGGTTTCACCTCCTTCGGCGTCGACTTCGACCCTGTCGACGGCCTGCTGCGCGTCGTCAGTGACTCGGGGCTGAACCTGCACCACGATGTCGTCACCCATGTGACGACCACGGACACCCCGTTGTCCGCCCTCGGTGCCACCGCCGTCGCCTACACCAACAACGACAGCGACCCGGCGACCGGCACCACGCTGTTCACCATCGACACCAACCTCAACCAGCTGGCGATCCAGGCGCCGCCGAACAGTGGCACCCTCACCACGGTCGGCGCACTCGGCGTGGACCCGGCTCTCAACGCCGGTCTCGACATCTACAGCACGGTCTCCGGGGGCACCTCCGTCGACGCCGCCGGGTTCGCGGCGCTGTCGGTCGCCGGTCAGTACGGCCTCTACTCGGTCAACCTGCTCACCGGGCACGTCAGCCTGATCGGGCAGTTCCCGGCCGGGACCGCGGTCTCCGACCTGGCCGTGAAGCCGTAACGACAGTCCTCGTTCACGGCTCTTCCCCGTTCGCGGCCCGTTCGCGGCCCCCGGTCGATCACGGACCGGGGGCCGCGTCGTCTCCCCGCCCAGCGGCCCCGTCCCAGCGCCCGGTCATGAGAACGAGTAGGCATACGGCTGCCGGAGCGGCCGGCTGTCCCTCGTTCCCGTGATCTGATGCGTTGAACTACTGCCGCATCGCTGTGGTCAACGCTGTTGACGGCATTGCCGCAACGATTTGATCTTCAGGGCGGCCTCGCGGCCGGACGGGGATTGACCGCGGGGCCGCGGCTCGGCCGCCGTCAGGGGCGGATGCCCTGGTGGTGCTGCGGCATGCGCAGGCGGGCCGTCTGGTGGGTGACCGCCTCGATGTCGCCGGCCGCGGCGTCGAGCAGCTGATACGCCAGCTCGGACAGTGCGCGGGAGACCGCGACCTCGTCGCCGATTTCGGGAATCTCGGTGTCGGCGGGATGCCGCCGCGCGTGCCCGACACCCCGCAGCCCGCGTCCGGCGTCCGCACGCGGCCCCGTGTGCAGGGCCGCCTCCGCGCGGGTGTGGCCGTCGTCCTCGATCAGGAACACGTCGACCGTCCATCGCTTGGTACGGGTCATGACCGGTCGCCACCTTTCTCAACAGATCTCGCCTCGGCGGATCCTGCGGAGAGCTCGTCAGCGGGCCCCGGGCCACCAGCGGTACACAGCGGACATCACCGTGTCGCCTGGTTGGTCCTTCGGACCGTGTCGCCTGGTTGGTCCGTCCGGCTCGGCTTCTCCCAGCCTGACACGGCTCGACAGCTGCCGCGAACGGCCTTCCACGTCAGATTGTGATCATTTCTTCACGCTGGCGGTGTCTCGGTGGTATCACCGCCTCACGCGGGCGAGGCGGCGTCGCGGCCGGTGGGGCGGAAGCGGCGCAGCCGCAGCGAGCTGGAGACGACGAACACGGAGCTCAGCACCATGGCCGCGCCGGCGATCATGGGGTTGAGCAGGCCGGCGGCGGCCAGTGGAAGGGCGACGACGTTGTAGGCGAAGGCCCAGAACAGGTTGCCCTTGATGGTGGCCAGGGTGCGCCGGGACAGCCGGACGGCGTCCACGGCCGCGCCGAGATCCCCGCGGACGAGGGTGATGTCGGCTGCCTCGATCGCGGCGTCCGTCCCGGTCCCCACGGCCAGGCCCAGATCGGCGCGGGCGAGCGCGGCGGCGTCGTTGACCCCGTCCCCGATCATCGCGACGACCCGGCCCCGCGCCTGCAGCCGGGCGACGACGTCGACCTTGTCCGTGGGCAGTGCCTCGGCGATCACCTCGTCGATGCCGGCCTGCGCGGCAACCGCGTGGGCGGCCCGGGCGTTGTCGCCGGTGAGCAGGACCGGTGCCAGGCCGAGGCCGCGCAGCCGGCGGACCGCGTCCGCGCTGCCGGGCCGGAGCGTGTCGGCGACGACGAGCACCGCGCGGGCGGCACCGTCCCAGCCGGCGAACACCGGCGTGCGGCCGTCCCGTTCGGCGGCCCGGGCCGCCTGTTCGAGATCGTCGGGGATGCGCATCGACCACTCGTCGAGCAGGCGACGACGACCAGTGACGATCTTCTGGCCGTCCACCGTCCCCCGCACGCCGAACCCGTCGATGCTGGTGAAGTCCTCGACGTCCGGCAGCTCGCCGAGCCGTTCCCGCGCGCCGTGGGCGATCGCCCGCGCGATCGGGTGCCCGCTGGCCGCCTCGACCGCGCCAACCAGCCGCAGCACCTCGTCGACGCCGGCGCCCGCGCCGCCGGTACCACCGCCGGTGCCACTGCCGGTGCCACTGCCGGTGCCGGTGCCGGTGGCGTCGGATGTGACGACCGTCAGCAGGCTCATCCGCCCGGTGGTCAGTGTCCCGGTCTTGTCCAGGACGACGGTGTCCACCCGCCGGGTCGATTCCAGCACCTCCGGCCCTTTGATCAGGATGCCGAGCTGGGCGCCACGGCCGCTGCCGACGAGCAGTGCGGTGGGGGTCGCCAGGCCGAGCGCGCACGGGCAGGCGACGATCAGCACGGCCACCGCGGCCGTGAACGCCGCCGTCGGCCCCTCGCCGAGCGCGAGCCACACCGCGAGGGTGACGGCCGCGAGGCCGATCACGACCGGGACGAACACGGCCGACACCCGGTCGGCGAGCCGCTGGACCGCGGCCTTCCCGCTCTGCGCCTCGACGACCAGTTTCGCGATCCGCGCGAGCTGGGTGTCCGCGCCCACCCGCGTCGCCCGGACCACCAGCCGGCCGTCGGTGTTCACGGTGGCGCCGGTGACCGCGTCACCCACGCCGGCCTCGACCGGCACCGACTCACCGGTGAGCATGCTCGCGTCCACCGCGCAACGGCCCTGCTCCACGACCCCGTCGGTGGCGATCTTCTCGCCTGGGCGCACCACGAAGCGGTCGCCCACGGCCAGCTGCTCCACGCCGATCCGCCGCTCCTGACCGTCGCGCAGGACCGTCACGTCCCTGGCGCCGAGCTCGAGCAGTGCCCGCAGCGCGGCGCCGGCCCGCCGCTTGGCGCGTGCCTCGAAGGAGCGGCCGGTGAGGATGAGCGTCGTCACCACGGCGGCGACCTCGAGGTAGACGCTGTCCGCGCCGCCGCCCCGGTCGGCGGCTGACGCGGCGGGCATGACCATGCCAGTCATGCCCTGCGTCCCCACGTGACCGAAGAACAGGGCGTACAGCGACCAGCCGAACGCCGCGAGCGTGCCGATGGAGACCAGTGTGTCCATGGTCGCCGCGCCGTGGCGCAGGTTCGCCCACGCCGCCCGGTGGAACGGCAGGCCGCCCCACAGCACGACCGGGGCCGCCAGCGCCAGCGACAGCCACTGCCAGTTGTCGAACTGCAACGCCGGCACCATGGCGAGCAGCAGCACCGGCAGGCTCAGCACACCGGAGACGATCAGTCGTAGCCGCCGCGGGCCGACGCGCCTCCCCCGCTCCGTCGCGGGGTCCGCCGCCGCGGCGGCCCGGCCCGCTTCCGCGCCTCCTTCTCCTTCCTGTTCCTGGCCCGCGGCCCGCCGCGCCTCGTCCGGCCGGACGGTTCGCGGCGGACGGCCCGGCCCGCCGCCCCCGGCCGGAGGCGCCGGGAGGAGGCGCATCGCCTGTGCCGCCCGTGGTGGCTGGGCGCGGTAGCCGATCCGCTGTACCTCGGTGACCAGGTCGGCCGGGGTGAGCCGGTCCGGGTAGACGACGTGCGCGCGCTCGGTGGCGTAGTTGACGGTGGCGGTCACACCCTCGAGCCGGTTGAGCCGCTTCTCGATGCGCGCCGCGCAGGACGCGCAGGTCATCCCGCTGATCGACAGATCGATCTCGTGGACGCCCGAGGGCGGCACGGCATCCGCGGTCACGCTCATCGCGCTCGTTCCTCCGTTCCCGCTCGGCCGGCGCGCCCTGCCGAGGTGCCTCGGTGCTGTGGCGTGCCCGCCTCGATGCTGCCGGCCGATGCCGCTGGTTCTCGCCGGCTGGTTCTCGCCGGCCGGCTTCTTCCTGGCCGGCCGGCCCTGCCGCCGATCGGCTCTACTGGCGGCTGGCGCTGGCGCTGGCGTTGGGGCTGGCGAGTTCGTAGCCGGCATCGTCCACGGCGGCCCGGACAGTGGTCTCCGCCAGCGGCTGTTCGCTGATCACCGTTACCGCGCCGCTGTCCAGGTCCACCCGGACGTCGCTGACGCCCGGGATCCGGCCGATCTCGGTACTCACCGCGCCGACACAGTGCGAGCAGTTCATGCCGACAACGGTGTAGGTGGTCGTGGTCACAGTTGGTCCTTCCGGAAGGCATGATCGACTGCGGGGTGCGCCTGGCGTCGTCGGTGGTGCACAGCCACGTCCCTTCCGTGGCCCGTGCCGCCTTTCGCCGTCCACGCCCGGGGTTTGCCGGACGCGGGGACGAGCGCCGGGCGCGGTGGAAGCGTGATCATGTCGTTGGGTGTCGTCGTGTTGTTGTGGGCGCTCAGGAGCGGAGCAGGCGGGCGATCGCGTCCGAGGCCTCCCGTACCTTCTGGTCGGCCTCCTCGCCGCCGGCTGCCGCCGCCTGCACGAGGCAGTGCGCCATGTGCGCGTCGAGCAGACCGAGCGCGACCGAGCGTAGCGCTTTCGTCGCCGCCGAGACCTGCGTCAGGATGTCGATGCAGTACTCCTCCTGCTCGACCATCCGTTGCAGGCCGCGGATCTGGCCCTCGATGCGCCGCAGCCGCTTGAGGTAGTCGTCCTTGTCCCCGATGTAGCCGTGGCCCGCGCTCATCCGCACCTCCACCCACTCATACCCTCCAGGGGTATCTACAGCGGTAGCGACTCTATACCCATAGGGGGTATCGGTAAAGGCGTGGCGGCCGTGTCGCGCCGAGGACAAGATAGTCAACGATGTTGACGGCATCCCGCCGGTTTTTTACTCCGTGTATCAGGGACGCCACGCCGCGAGCAGATCCTCGGGGCCGAGAGTGAGAATCCCGTCCATCGTCGTCGCGGCGCGGGTCACCGCGAGCAGCGGGGTCGAGTCGTCGGCGCCGGGCAGCCGGGAGCGATGGGCGACGAGCTGGGCCAGATCGTGCGGGTCGAACGCGCGGTTGTTCAGCCACTTGATGGAGCCGACCAGGGTGACGCGCCTGGCGACCGGTGCCCGGTCCGCGCCGACGATGTCGATCTCGGGGTTGTTGGTCCGGGTCCAGTAGCCGCCGATGACGTTCGTCCCGTCCGGCAGCGGCCCGGGAGGCAGACGCCGCAGCGACTCCCTGATAACCGGCTCGATCGCGCGGCCGCGCCAGGTGCTCCAGGACGACGCGATCCTGGCACGGACCAGGTCGCCACGACCACGTTCGATCTCGGCGAGATTGGGGCCGAGAAAGGTCAGCCAGAATCGCAGATACGGGTCGGCGACCACATACCGGGTTTCTCGGGATGGCTGGGTCGACAGCGGGACCATGGCCTCGACCAGGCGTTTCGTGGTCAGCAACCGAAGCGCCCGGCTCAGCGAGCCGGCCGGGATCCCACCCGCGGCCCGTCCGATCAGTGAATAGGTCCGTTCGCCGGAGCCGATCGCGCCGAGAATGTCGCGGGCCTGCGCCTCGACCGGGAATTCGGCGGCGAGCGCCCGCTCGGCACTCACCAGCAGCGCCGAGGTCGGATCCGCGAGAGCCTCGCTCAGATAGCCGTCGACCGGGACGCCGGCCGGCCACTCGTCCAGGATCAGCGGCAGCCCGCCGGTGATCAGATAGGCGTCGAAGGCGTCGGCGGGCGGGAGACCGAGCATGTCGGCGACATCGGCCGGGTTGAGCGGCGGGATCACCATCTCGGTGGCGCGCTGGTGGAACGGCCGGCCGTAGCTGTTCAGCGCCTCCATCATCGCCAGGTCCGAGCCGATGCACAGCAGCAGCACCGGCCGGTGGGACAGTTCGCGGTCGAACAGCTTCTGCAGCGTGCCTTCAAAACCCGCGTCATTAGTGATCAAATATGGCATTTCGTCAAGAATCACGACGCATACCCGGTCCGTCGGGAGCGCGTCGGCGAGCAGGTGCAGTGCCGCGTCCCAGGACCGGGGCTGTTGATCGTGAAAGGTGTCCGCGCGCGGCAGGGTGGAGCCGCGGACCGCTTCGGTGAACAGCCGCAGATCCGTCGCGGTGTCGGGCTGGGCGGAGGCGGTGAAGAACACGTACGGGACCCCCGCGCGCGCGACGAACTCCTCGGCAAGCCGTGACTTCCCGACGCGGCGTCGTCCCCGCATCAGAACCGCCCGGCCCGGACGACCGGCCCGCCCCCCGGATTCGACCCGTTGCAGTATCCGGCCCAGCGCCGCGAGCTCTCGATCACGCCCGATGAACCCGGTCACACACATCCCCTCGGTAGACGCTCATCCAAGATACGCTCATGAATGAGAGCATCTTGGATGAGCGCGAGGCGTATGGCAGCCCGCCACCCGGCCGCTGCGTCCGCCGCCGCCGCGGTGCCCTCGGCGAACATGCGCAGTCCCCGCGGCTATCGATCCCGGTCGGATGGCCGGGCGCGCCCCTTGATAGTCAACGCCGTTGACGGCACCGGCCCGCGATTTGATCTTCTGGTTCCGATGGTCACAACATTAGGATCATCAATATTCAGATCATGATGCCGGACGGGTGGGGCGCATCAGGACGAGGACGAGGACGCCGGCGAGCAGGCCGGCCGCGGCGGCCACCGCGAACGCCCCCTGGACACCGGTCACCGCCGAGGCGTGCACGGCGGTGTCGAGGGCGTGCCGGGTGCTCGGCGGGGCCGTGTGCAGCAGCGACGCCGTCTGGCCGCCGGCGACCGCGCGGGCCGTGCGGGCCGCGTCCTCGACGCCGCGCCCGGACAGGCTGCGCTGCGCGCGGGCGGCGAACACGCTGCCCAGGACGGCGATACCGAAGGCGAAACCGAGCTGCCGCGCGGTGTTGACCGCGCCGGCGGCCATGCCACCGCGCCGCACGGGCACGAGCGCCATCGAGACCGAGCCGAGCGCGGGCGTCACGATCCCCACCCCGATGCCGATCACCACGAAACCGGGTATGAGCGCCGGCCAGCTCGCCGAGCCGTGGACGAGCCCGGCGGCGAGCGCGTCGCCGAGGCCGACGACCAGCAGGCCGCCGCCGAGGATCCGGTCGGGCCGTACGCCGTGCAGGAGGCGGCCGGTCGACGCCGAGACCATGAACGCCATGACCGACAGCGGCACACCGGTCAGCCCGGCCTCGATGGGGCTGAGACCGACCACGGACTGCAGCCAGATCGAGGTGTAGGCGAACGCGGAGAAGGCGGCGAACGTCAGCAGGACGCCCGTGACGAGCACCCCGACGAACGCGCGGTCACGCAGCAGCGCGAGGTCCAGCATGGCGTGCGGCGACCGCGACTCGATGCCGGCGAAGAGGGCGAGCAGCACCGCCGCCAGCGCGAGCAGCCACCAGGTGAGCGCGTTGGACCAGCCCTCCTCGCTCGCACGGATGATCGCGTACGTCGTGCCCGCCGCCGCCGCGGTGAACGTGACCATGCCGGGGACGTCCACCCTGCTGTGGGCGGGCTCGTGCGCGTCTGTGAGCACGAACACGCACAGCACGATGGCGATGACGCTGACCGGCAGGTTGACGAAGAAGATCCACCGCCAGGACACGCCCTCGGTGAGCAGCCCGCCGATGATCGGGCCGATGGCGGCGGACGCGCCCGACACCGCACCCCACAGGCCGTAGGCGCTGCCGCGGTCGCGTCCGGTGTAGGAGCTGTTGAGCAGCGCGAACGTCGTCGCGAACATGGCCGCGGCGCCGACGCCCTGTACGGCGCGTGCCGCGATGAGCGCCGCGGGGCTCGGCGCGATGCCGCACGCGAACGACGACGCCGCGAACACCGCGAGCCCGACGACGTAGGCCCGGCGGTGGCCGACGAGGTCCGCGATGGAGCCGGTGCCGAGGACGAGCGCGGCCAGCGCGAGCGCGTAGGCGTCGACGACCCACTGCAACGCGGCGAACGACGCGTCGAGGTCGACCACCATGCCCGGCAGGGCGACGTTCACGATCGTCACGTCGACCAGCAGCATGAAGGTGCCGAGACAGACCGTCAGCAGCGGCAGCCACTTACGTACCCGTCCCGTCGCGGGCCCGCTCGCGGCCCCGTCCGTCGACCGGATCGCCGGTCCCGTGGGCGGGGGAGGGAGAGGGAGAGAGGGAGAGGATGGCTCCGTGCCGGTGCCATGACTGCGCTGCGTGTCAGCCTCCTGTGTCAGCGGAACAGCTGTGGGCCACACCCGTGCCCGTCGACAGGAGCCGACAGGCGCACCGGCACCGGCATCGGCTGTTCGGCGATCATGACAACCGTCGAACAGCCGATCAGCGGTCCTCGACCGCGGGCGTGGTCCGTACCAGGGGACTCAACCTAGTGGAAGCCGAGCGCCCTGTCGGAACAGGTACCTTGCCGGAAGCCACGGTGTCCTGGGGAGCCGCGGCGCCCTAGAAGTTGCAGTGCCCGCCGCCGCGGCCGAAACCGGGGCGGGCCACGTCGAAGTCCAGCCGGTTGTCCGGGCCGCTGATGCGCGGCAGATCGTAGACGCACTGGTGGCCGGTTGCCGTGTCGTCGACGGTGACCCGCTGCGCCCCGGCGTACATCGCCCCGCTGGTCCAGTCCGTGCCGTTGCTGTAGGTGACCGCGAAGGAGGAGATCGGGTAGTCGGCGGAGGAGCGGGCGTCACCGCCGAAGATGGTGAACTTGATCTCTTTCGCGGCCGGGGCCGCCCCGTTGCGGGTCACGGTGCCGATGATCCGGGTGGTGCCCGGATCCGCGAGAGTCACGAGTTTGATCGTTCCCACGTGGTAGGAGTAGGTCCAGCCGTTCGCCCGGTAGTTGAAATAGTCCACGTAGAAACGGGAGTGGACGTATTCCTGGTCGAGCGCGACGTCCGGGTAGAACTCCAGCGAGAGCCCGGCGGTTCGGGCGCCCCAGTCGGTGCGCAGCGAACCACCATTGACGTAGTCCGGCTGGACGTCGGGCATGAAGTATCCGTGCGGAAAAAGAATACCCTGGCCGGTTGCGAAGCGCGTGTAGGTGGTGTAACTACCGCGTACCTCACAGGCGTTTATGAAGGTGTCGCCGGTGCCGGTCTGCGGATTGTAGTTCTGGCATGGCAGGTACGGCTGCGCGGTCGAGCCGAGGACCAGGTCGACCCCGACCGCGCCCGAGATGGGGACCGCCTGTCCGTTACGGTCGGTGAAACCGCTGAACGGAACGGCGACGCCGAGGCCGCGGGAGGAGTCACGGCCGTACTGGGTGGAGTCCGCGGCCTGGGCCGGTGTGGCCTGAGCGAGCAGGATCACAGCCACCGAGATGACTGTGAGCGTCGTGACGCGGCCCCGGCCACCCGCCACGCCGGGACGAAAGCGAACGCGAACACCGCGAGCCGCCGGAAAACGAGTCCGGCGGATGGGCGACCGGCACGAGTGTGTCATCATCCTCGCCTTGTCTCCAGAGGGTGGGACACAGTGTGCCAGCCGCCGCCGTGGTACGTGCGGAGATGGACGTCGCGGCAGCCCAACGCCTGCAAAATTTACATTTCGGAGCGATGAACGACAGGCTCTGGCGAGCGGCAACGATCATCATGAAGATGAATTCTTATAATGATCCCGATGCGCTCCCGCGCGGTAATTCCGCAGGTCCCGGGGCGAGGCGGCGGGAAGGGAGCGGGGGAGTGGGGGAGCCGGCCGGCGGGCGGCTGAGCCGGGGAGATCGACGCCATGGGCGGCAGGCGCTTGGGCCGGCTCCGCCGGCCTGCCCGGCCTGCCCCGCCTGCCGGGTAACGACGGGCGAGGAGGCCGTCCGAGCGGGGCCCGAGCGGGATCAGGTGCCGTAGGGGCGGGCCGTCCGGGCGTCGCGCAGTGCCCGGGCCCACCACACGAGCTGGTCGAGCATGGTCTTGGCCGCGGTGCCCGGGCCGGTGGCGTCCTTCGGCTGGCCGGCGGCGTCGAACCTCTCCCGCACGTTGTGAAAACTGACCGTTTCGCGAATAGTTACCGCATGTAGTTCTGCGAATACCAAGCGAAGCTGTTCCACCGCGCGCAGCCCGCCGGCCAGGCCCCCGTAGGAGACGAGCCCGACCGGCTTGGCCTGCCACTGTGTGTAGTACCAGTCGATGGCGTTCTTCAGGGCGGCGGGATAGGAGTGGTTGTACTCCGGTGTCACCACGACGAACGCGTCGGCCGCGTCCAGCCGCGGGGCCAGCGCCGCCACCTCGGGCGGCGGCTGCCTGGTGAGCACGGCGGGCAGCCGTGCCTCGGCCAGGTCGACGACGTCGAGCGCCAGGTCGTCGCGCTGTTCGGCCTGACCGGTGAACCAGTTCGCCACCACGGGCGCGAACCGGCCCTCCCGCGTACTGCCCACGATCACGGCCAGCCGCAACTGATCTTCTGGCATGGCAGGTCCTCCTCGGTTCCCGGCGGTTTCCAACGGCACCACGACCGACGATCTTGTTGATCTCGTCCTGGACACCAGCCTGAGAGCTCAATAAAGGTTTAAGTCAAGCTACCGTGGTCCGCATGACACAGCCGGTCCGGAAAGTCCGGGAGATCACGGTCGGCGAGCTGGCCGCGCGCAGCGGTGTATCGACCTCGGCGCTGCGTTTCTACGAGTGGCAGGGCCTCATCCGCGCCCGGCGCACCCCCGGCAACCAGCGTCGCTACGGCAGGGACGTCCTGCGCCGGGTCGCCTTCATCCGCGCCTCGCAACGCGTCGGCATACCGCTCGCGACGATCCGGGACGTCCTCGCCGTGCTGCCGGAGGAGCACAGTCCCACCCGGGAGGACTGGGCACGGGCGTCCACCCGCTGGCGTGCGGAGCTCGACGCCCGCATCCGGCGGCTGGAGCAGCTGCGCGACCATCTCACCGACTGCATCGGCTGCGGCTGCCTGTCGATAGACCGCTGCGCGCTGGTCAACCCGTACGACGTCCTCGGCGCGCAGGGCGCGGGCCCGCGCTGCCACCTCGAGCCGTAGCCAGGGCGGGATCCTCTGCTCGCGGCGGGTAAGTCACGTTGTAGTCAACGGTGTTGACGTGTCCTCGTCGATTTTTGATCTCCAAAAAAACCAAAAACCATCTACGACGGACCCGTAATGGCTACGCACTCGCCGCGGTCAGCTCCACAGGGTGCAGATGGGTGCCCGGGCCGGACGGGCTGGCAGACTGGTCTGATGGCGAGCAATCTCCCCGCGTCCGACGACATCCCCCCGGCCCGGCCACAGACCGCGGGCTCGGCAGCCGCAGGCCCAGCGCCGGTGAGCGCGGCCGCGCAGGACGAAGCCGTCGAGATCTGTCGTGACCTGCTGCGTATCGACTCGGTGAACCGGGGCAACGGCGACGGTAACGAGCGGGCCGCCGCCGAATACGTGGCGGCCAAGCTCGCCGAGGTCGGCCTTCAGACCACCATCCTGGAGTCCGAGCCCGGCCGTACCAGCGTCATCGCCCGGGTCGAGGGCGCCGATCCGCACCGTCCGCCGCTGCTCATCCACGGCCATCTCGACGTGGTGCCCGCGGACCCGGCGGACTGGCGGGTCCACCCGTTCAGCGGCGAGATCGTCGACGGCAGCCTGTGGGGGCGCGGCGCGGTCGACATGAAGGACATGGACGCGATGACGCTCGCGGTCGTCCGTGACCTGCTGCGTTCCGGCCGGCGGCCACCACGCGACCTTGTTCTTGCCTTTGTCGCGGACGAGGAGGCCGGCGGCCGGCTCGGGGCCCGCTGGCTGGTCGACAACCACCCGCACCTGTTCGCCGACTGCACCGAGGCGATCAGCGAGGTGGGCGGTTTCTCCTACACGGTCTCCGACGACCTGCGCCTCTACCTCATCGAGACGGCCCAGAAGGGCATCGCCTGGATGAAGCTCACCGTCGCCGGCCGGGCCGGGCACGGCTCGATGGTCAGCGACGACAACGCGGTCACGGCACTGTGCGAGGCGGTCGTGCGGCTCGGCCGGCACCGCTTCCCGATCGTGCTGACCCCGACCGTCCGGACGTTCCTGGACTCCATCGGCGACGCCCTCGGTATCGAGATCGACGCCGACGACCTGGAGACCACGATCGCCAAGCTCGGCCCGATCGCCCGGATGATCGGGGCGACCATCCGCAACACCGCGAACCCGACACAGCTCGACGCGGGGGAGAAGGTCAACGTCATTCCGGGGGAGGCCACCGCGCACGTGGACGGCCGTTTCCTGCCCGGCCAGGAGGAGGAGTTCCTCCGCCAGCTCGACGAGCTGATCGGCCCGGCCGTCCGGCGTGACTGGGTCGTGTTCGACCAGGCGCTGGAGACCGGTTTCGACGGTCCGCTCGTGGACGCGATGGCGGGCGCGCTGAAGGCCGAGGATCCGGCTGCCCGCCCGGTCCCCTACATGCTTTCCGGGGGCACCGACGCCAAGTCGTTCTCCCGGCTCGGTATCCGCTGCTTCGGTTTCTCGCCCCTGCTGCTGCCGCCGGACCTGGACTTCGCCGGCATGTTCCACGGTGTGGACGAGCGGGTGCCGGTCGAGTCGCTGCGGTTCGGCGTCCGCGTCCTCGACCGTTTCCTGGCCGCCTCGTAGCGCCGCGCGCGCTCCGGCCCCGCAGCGCGCCTACGCGCGGCGTCTCCTGGGCGCTTACATGCGGTGCCACCTCCGTGGTATCGCGCTCGTGGCATCGCGCGCGGACCGGTCTGGCCCGGGCGACCGGGCCGGTCTCGGGGTGGCCGGGCCGGTCTCTCATGGCCGGGACGGCCATGTCCGGCAGAAGACAGCGGAAACGCGCATGTGCCGCGTGTGGCTCACCAGCAGGGCGGACAGTCCAGATAACATGTGACGCGCCCGGGTGCCGTACCGTACCGGTTTGTTTCCTTTTCCGCCCCGGCTGTCCGCATCGTTGTAGGTGTCCGTATTCTTTCGTCCGTGCTCCGGTGGTTTTTGTGTTCCGATGGCTGTTCTTCCGACACCTGGTCGTGATACCAGGCATTCGTTTTACCTTTTCGTCGATTTATTGGCTGTCCCGGCTGGGCCGGCCAGAGACAGCCGGCCGGAGGCAGCGGAAGACGAATGGCCGAGTAGACGGGTGTGAAACGGGTATCCCCGCCAGCGGGTGCCCGGGTCACGGCGGGGAGCCGGCCCTGACACGCGGGCAGCGGGCAGGACAGGGAACGGACAGGACCGGGGAACGGGCAGGACAGAGCGTGGGCAAGGCAGAGAGCGGGCAGGGGAGAGGGGACGTCATGGCCTTTCGTCGTTGTCTTGTGGCCACCCTGGTGGCCGTCACGGTCGCGCTGACCGGGTGGGGTGACGGGCGTGTTCTCGCCGCGTCGGCGCCACAGCCGCAGCCACTCGGGCCGGGGACGTCCCTGTCCGTCGAGCCCGTGTCCGCACCGGTCTCCCAGGCCGCTTCCGGGGCTGACGGAACCGAGACGGCCGCCGTGGCGGTCGTCCGGGAGCACGGCTACACCCCCACCGGGACGGCCGGCTACCGCCCGGACAACGACCTCAGCGTGATTGTCGGACGGTGGACCGCCGCCGTGGACGGCCATCCCCAGCAGGCGTTCCTCTTCCACCGCGGCCGTCTGGTCGGCACCGGCACCCAGTTGCCGAGCGCGGCCGTCGAATGGCTGTGGTCCACCGGCGACGTCGTCGCGCTGTCCTACCAGCTTTACCGGCCCGATGACCCGCTGTGCTGCTCCACCGGGGGCGCGGCGACGGTGCGTTACCAGTGGAACGGTACGACGGCTGTTCCCCTCGATCCTGTCCCGTCCGCCGACTGGTCGGCCTCGGTAAGCCGACGGGGAGCGAGCGTCACGGGCTCGACGAGCACCGCGAGCTGACGGCCGGCACGGGCCAGCCCTTCTTCCGGGGCCGCGGGCGATGCGGTCAGGCGTACCCGCGGCTGCCGGAGCCGACGGCCACCGGCCCGCGGGATCCTTCCGCCGCATCCTCTTCCAGCCCGTTCACCGACGCTCTGCCCATCGCTCCATTCCATCTATATGGGATGCCCGGCCGGGGCCCGCGTGTCGGCGTCCAGCCGGCTGGATGCGAGCTCCCGGTAGAGCGGGCTCACCCGCATCAGCTCCTCGTGGCGGCCGGTGGCCGTCACCTTTCCCTCGTCGAGCACGATGATCCGGTCGGCCGCGCGAACCGTGGAGATCCGGTGCGCGATGACCAGAAGCGCGCTGGTGGCTGAAATCTCACGCATCGCACGGGTAAGTGCCCTCTCGTTGAGGGAGTCCATCTGAGAGGTTGGCTCGTCCATGAGCAGCACGGCGGGCCGGGCCAGCAAGGCTCGGGCGATGGCGACCCGTTGACGTTCCCCGCCGGACAGCTGGACGCCGTGGTCACCGACCTCGGCGTCCAGCTTGTTGGGCATCCGCGCGACCAGTTCGGCGAGGCCCGCCGTGCCGACCACCCAGCGCAGCTCGTCCTCGGTTGCGTCGGGCACGGCATAGGCGATGTTGTCACGGAGCGTCCCGTGCAACACCGGGGTCTGCTGTTCGACCAGGTTCACCCAGGTGCGGGACGCGGAGCGGTCGATCGCACCCACTTCCCGGCCGCCGAACAGGATCTTCCCGCGGTCCGGCTCGTAGAAGCGCTCGATGAGCTGGAGAACGGTGGACTTTCCAGCACCTGACCGGCCGACCAGCGCGATGTGGCCGCGAGACGGCACTGTGAACGAAACGTCCCGCAGCACCGGTTCGTCGGTGTATCCGAACCATACGTCGCGGAACTCGATCGACGGGGTGTCACCCCGCTGTCCGGCAGCCCGGCCGTTGCCCGATGCGCTGTTGGCCCGGACCTGAAGCCCGCCGGCAGCCTGAACCGGGCCCTGCTTTCCGGGCCTTCCGGGCCTTCCGGCACTGTTCTCGTCCTGGCCGGCGCTGTCCGGCTCGCGGGGGAGCGTGAAGACCTCGTTGACGCGCTGTAGCCCTCCCATTCCGCGTTGAAGCGTCCCCGCCTCCTCGAACAGCTCGGACAGCGGCATGACGAGGTAGGTGGCGTAGAGCAGGAAGGCGATGAGATCACCCAGCGACGTCGAGCCCTTTGCGACGAGCACCCCACCGATCAACAACACCACCAGAACCGAGCCCTGGACGGCCAACTGCATGGAGGGGGCGACGACCGACTCCAACTTGGCCATCCGCACCCCGGCACGGTAGGCGTCCCGGGCGTGGCCGCCGATGCGCTCGCTCTCGCGCTTTTCGGCGCGGCTGGCTCGAACGGTGCGGATCGCGGCGAGCGCCCGCTCGAGGTCCGCGGTCATGCTTCCGACGCTGGCCTGGCCGCGTTCCGAGGCAATGCGGATGCGCACCAGCACGCCCAGAACCATCGCCCCGGCCAGCGAGACCACGAGCAGCACGAACAGGAACAGCAACGCGTCCAACCAGATCATCATCGCGACCGCGCCGATGACACCAACCGCGCTCGTGAGGAGCGCGGAGAAGCTGTAGGCCACTGCCTCGCGGACGAGCATGGTGTCGCTGTTGGCCCGGGAGATCAGGTCGCCCATGCGCTGCTTGTCATACACCCCGACCCGCAGCCGCAGAAGGTGATCGACCAGCCGGATCCGCAGGCCGAGCAGAATTACCTGACCGGTGCGTTCCAGCAGGTAGTTCCCGAGGGTGTCGGCCAACGCCTGGCCGACGAACAGCACGAACAGCAGTGCGACGAGCGAGCCGGGAACGCCGCCGGCCTGCGCGGCGTCGATCACGTTCTTCACCAGCAGCGGCTGCGCGACCCCGAGGACGGTCCCGAGTACCGTCAGCGCGGTGGCGATGCCTATCGGCCGGCCGTGCCCGCGAAGCAGGCGCCACAACCCACCGACTCGCAGCGCGTCACGGTTCCGCTGCTTGCTGTCCCGATCCGGCGTCGTCGGCGTTGGCGGCGGCTCGACCGCGGTCTCCTCACTCGTTTCGCCGATGGCACTCATGACACCGTGGCGCCTGACACCGTGGCACCTTCCGGAGGTACAGCGATAAGCGGCCGGAAGTAGCCGGCCAGCTCGTGCTCACCCACCATCACCCCGTCCGCCTCCACCCAGGCGTGTGCGGCGAACGGGCCGACCCTGCGCACGCCGACGTACCAGGTGGGCCAGACCCCCGAAGCCCGGCAGACCAGGGCGGTGGCAACGGAACGGGGAACGCAGCCCCGCGCACCCCGGCACACCATGCTCACCGCGGTGACGGCATCCCGTGCGGCCAACGCCTGCTGATACCCGGCCGGCGTGGCGCCTCGGCGCAACCAGGTCAGGACGGAGCGGATCCGGCCGGGTGGCTGGGTGGCGAGCAGCCGGGCGGTTGCGACCGCGGCCATCGCTAGCGGCCGTCGCCGTAGAGGGAGTTTTCCTCCTCGGCGCTCCAACGACATCGGCATGCTCATCGCGGTGCCACCTCCTCTGCCTCCTCTGCGGCTCCGTCGACGCGCGCCCGATGGATCCGCCAGAGCGCGTCATTGGTCAGGAAGCGGTGTCCGGTCGGGAAGCGGTGCCGGTTGCGACAAGCCCGGCCGTGTGGAGCCCGTCCAGCAGGCTCTGTACATCCCGGTCCGCGGTGGCCGCGTCCACGTCGTAACTTCTGACCACCGAATCGGCGGCCTCGGCGGCGCTACCACCGTCGAGCAGCACCCGCAATACGAGTGTCCCGGTCGGGTTGAGCATCCAGTACTGACCGCTGCGCTCATCCAGGAGCGCGGTCCCGTAGTCGGTTTCCGTATGGACGATGTTCTCCCGTAGCGTCAGCATTTTTTCTCCGGCGGCTGTCCGGGTGCCACACCATTCCCTGTCGAAATTCCCTGTCGAACCGTCCCTCCCAATGGTGGGTATGACTGAATAAGGCGGGTGGTGACACCCGGCCCGGGCCGTCGCCACCCGCCGTCTCCAACTTCCGCACTGTGTTGGCCAGGAGCGGACGACCGCCGTTTCCCTGCCCGTTCTTGAACGGCGGTGATGGCGCCCCTAGTAGCGGAACCTGCGGAACCCGCGGAACCTGCGGTACCCGTGGTACCCGCCGTAGTAGTTACGCCGGTGGTAGCCGTAGTAGCCTTCGGTCACCGTGGAGAAGGCACCGATTCGTTGAAGAGCCGGTGGCTGGTACGGAGCCTTCATCGAAATTCCCCCTCGGAGTTTGTGATGTTGAACGGGCGGCCCGGCCGCTCACCGGCCGCACCGATCTCTATCCGGGCCGGCCTGCTGTCCGCGCTGGACAACCGGCCACCTTCCACCTTGCAGGCGACAGGTTCAGCCTTGGTTCAGTCCCCGTACATCCGTTGGTGGCGCGGCGTCTACCGCGTCCTTCCTCCCCGGCCGTCAGTCCTGGCCCACGTCGAGGTCGCCGCCCAGTACCTGCTGATGAAGCCGGCGCAGGTCCGCACCTGGCTCTATGCCGAGCTCGTTGGTCAGCAACCGGTACACGGCCTGGTAGGCGGACAGGGCTTCGGCGCGACGACCCGACCTGTGCAGCGCGAGCAGGAGCTGGCCCCACAGGCGCTCCCGCAGGGGATATTCAATGGTGAGCGCGCGCAACGTGGGCAGGACGACGTCATAATGACCATGGGAAAGGTGTACGTCGATCAAGTCCTCCAGGACCGCCCAGTGCTGCTCCTCCATGCGTGCCGCCTCGGCCAGGGTGGTGTCCTCCGGCAATTCATCGAAAGGCTGGCCACGCCATAGCCCCAGCGCTTCCTGAAAGTACTCGAGGGCGCTCTCGTCGGCTCCGCCGTGCAATGCTTCCCGGCCACGATATGCCATCTTCTCGAAGACCGACACATCAAGTTCTCCGGGTGCCAAGTTGATGCGGTACGCGCCTGACCGGCTTTCGATTCTGCTGTGCTCGGCATGGTTGGGTGGCAGGGCCCGGCGCAACTGGGACACGTAGGTCTTGATGTTTCCGAACGATGATCTCGGCGGCTCGTCCTCCCATAGAACGGCACAGATCCGGTTGATGCTCACCCAGGTCCCGGCATTGAGGAGCAGCAGTGAGAGCAGCACGCGCGGCTTGTGCTGGTGAATATCGATCAGTGTGCCGTCAGACCCGTACACCTCCAATGGCCCGAGTACGCGGAACCGTATTCTCCCGTCCCGGGCCCCGCGTACCTCCATATTTGTCTGACTGGCGTACGACTCCATTCCTCGGGTACTCCCGTGCCTGGCTACGGCCGGCTCGACAAAGAAAAATCACCGGATGAACTACATGCTCCCGCACCAAACACACAGTCCTTCCCCCGGTCAGCGGCCCCTGTTCTCGGGATCGCTGACCGGGGCGCTGCGCGCATGCGGAGCGTGCTATGGGTACAGTCACGTGCTAGCGGTACCCTGCCCGGAGTCGTACCAATCAGGGCGATCTTGAAGAAGCTGCTCAGCCGGGGACCGGCGCGGGGGCCACCACGAGCAGGAGGTCACCGACCTCGACGGAGACGCCGGAGGAGCGGACCAGTTCGGTGACGGTCCCGGCGTGCGGACTGGTGACGGCGGCCTCCATCTTCATGGCCTCGATGGTGGCCAGCCGGTCACCTTTGCGGACCTGGTCACCGACGGCAACCGTGTAGGTGACCAGCCCGGGCAGCCCCGCGGGAATCTGCGCCGGGTCGCCGGGATCGGCGCGCCGGGCCGCCCTGGACACCGTCGCGATCGAGGCGTCCCGCACCGACACCGGCCGTGGCTGGCCGTTGACCCGCAGGTACAGGGTGCGCATGCCCGCGTCGTCGGGCTCGCCGACGTCGTTGAGCTCGACGATGACCTCCACACCGGGCTCCACGGTGATGGTCACCGGCCGGCCCGGGGTGAGGCCGTAGAAGAACTCCTCGGTGGGGACCGTGGCGGCGTTGCCGTAGGCCGCCACGGCGGCGGTGTAGTCGTTCCACGGCCCCGGGAACAGCAGCCGGGACAGCGTCTCGCGCCGGCCCGCTCCGGCCACCCGCAGGGTGGCCGCGTCCTGCGGCTCCAGGCCGGTCACGGGCGCGGCCGGCTGCCGCCCGGCGAGCGCGCGCTCGCGGAAGGGCTCGGCGAAGCCGGCCGGTGGCGTGCCGAGCTCGCCGGCGAGGTAGCCCAGCACGCTGGCCGGCAGGTCGTAGCGTTCGGGATGCTCACGCAGCACGGCGACGTCGATGTCACCGCCGGCGATGAACAGCGCCAGGTCCCCGACGACCTTGCTGGTAGGCGTGACCTTGATGGGTTTGCCGAGCAGGTCGTTGGCCAGGGCGTAGCACTCCTGCACCTGGGACCATTTGGTGCCCAGCCCGAGGGCGATCGCCTGCTGGCGCAGGTTCGTCAGCTGCCCGCCGGGGATCTCATGCCGGTAGACCGCACCCGTCGGCGCCCGCAGCCCGGCCTCGAACGGCGCGTAGAGGTCACGGACCGCCTCCCAGTACGGCTCCATCGCCGACAGCGCGGCCAGGCTGATCCCGGTCGCCCGCGGGGTGTGGTCGGTGGCGGCGACGAGCGCGGACAGGTTCGGCTGGCTGGTGCCGCCCGACAGCGGCGCGGACGCGGCGTCGACGGCGTCCGCGCCGGCCTCGGCCGCCGCGATCAGGGTGGCCAGCTGGCCACCGGCGGTGTCGTGGGTGTGGACGTGCACGGGGGTGTCGAAGTTCTCCCGCAGCGCCGCCACCAGGACGCGCGCGGCGGCCGGCCGCAGCAGCCCGGCCATGTCCTTGATCGCTAGGACGTGCGCGCCGGCGGCCACGAGCTGTTCGGCCAGGCGCAGGTAGTAGTCGAGGGTGTAGATCCGCTCCGCGGGGTCCACCAGGTCGCCGGTGTAACACAGGGTGCCCTCGGCGACCGCGCCGGCCTCGACGACCGCGTCGATCGCCGGCCGCATCTGCTCGATGTCGTTCAGCGCGTCGAACACCCGGAAGATGTCGACGCCGGTCGCCGCCGCCTCGGCGACGAACGCCTGGACCACGTCGTCCGGGTAGGGGGTGTAGCCGACGGCGTTGCGGCCGCGCAGCAGCATCTGCAGGCAGACGTTGGGGACCCGTTCGCGGATGGCGGCGAGGCGCTCCCACGGGTCCTCCGCGAGGAAGCGCAGCGCCACGTCGTAGGTGGCCCCGCCCCAGCACTCCAGGCTCAGCAGGCCGGGCAGGAGCCGGGAGTAGGCGGGGGCGATCGCGAGAATGTCGGTGGTGCGCAGCCTGGTCGCCAACAGCGACTGGTGGGCGTCACGCAGAGTGGTGTCGGTGACCGCGAGCCGGGTCTCGGCCCGCAGCCGCTCCGCCCACTGGCGCGGGCCGGCCTCGACGAGCAGCTGCCGGGAGCCGGCCGGCGCCGCCCCGGCCGGGATGGCCGGCAGCAGGCCCACCGGGTCGATCAGCGTGGCGGCCGGCCGCCGGTGGCCGTTGACGCTGCTGGCGGCCAGCCGGTCGAGCAGCCGGCTGGTGCGGTCGGTGCCGCCGTCGCCGAGGAACAGCCCCGGCCGTTCGTCCAGGAACGACGTGGTCACCCGGCCGGCGAGGAAGTCCTCCTCGGCCAGCAGCCGCTGCAGGAACTTCACGTTCGTGCGCACGCCACGGACCCGGAACTCCGCCAGCGCCCGGCGGGCCCGCGCGGTGGCCTGCCCCAGGTCGGCCCCGCGGGCGGTCACCTTGACCAGCAGTGAGTCGAAGTACGGGGTGATCTCCACGCCCTGGTAGATCGCCCCGTCCAGCCGGACGCCCGAGCCGCCCGGGGACTCGTACCTGGTGATCTTCCCGGTGTCCGGGCGGAAGCCGTCCGCCGGGTCCTCGGTGGTCACCCGGCACTGCACCGCGGCCCCGCGGATGTTGATCGACTCCTGGGACAGGCCCAGGTCGGCCAGGGTGGCGCCGCCGGCGATCCGTAGCTGCGCTGCGACCAGGTCGACGCCGGTGACCTCCTCGGTGACGGTGTGCTCGACCTGGATCCGAGGGTTCATCTCCATGAAGGTGTGCGACCCGTCGGCGGCGACGAGGAACTCCACCGTGCCGGCGTTGACGTAGCCGACGTGCCGGGCGAACGCCAGCGCGTCCGCGCACAGCCGGTCCCGCACGGCGGTGTCGAGCAGGGGAGCGGGCGCGACCTCGACGACCTTCTGGTGGCGCCGCTGCACCGAGCAGTCCCGCTCGTAGAGGTGGACGATCTCGCCGGTGGCGTCACCGAGGACCTGCACCTCGATGTGCCGGGGCCGGTCGAGGGCCTGTTCGAGGAAGATCGTGCCGTCCCCGAAGGCCGCCGCCGCCTCCCGGATCGCGCTCGTCACCGCGTCTTCAAGATCTTCTGGACGGTTCACCCGGCGCAGCCCGCGGCCACCGCCGCCCGCCGACGCCTTCACGAACAGTGGGAAGCCCACGGCCTCGGCGACGGCCAGCGCGGCGGCCGGCTCGGTCACCGGCGCCGAGGCCCGCAGCACCGGCAGGCCCGCGGCCACCGCGGCCTCGCGGGCGGCGACCTTGTCCCCGGTCAGCCGCAGCACCGATGGCGGGGGGCCGACGAAGGTGACCCCGGCCAGCTCGCACGCGTGCGCCAGCGCCTCGCTCTCGGACAGGAAGCCGTATCCCGGGTGCAGGGCGTCCGCCCCGACCCTTTTCGCCACCGCCAGCAGGGCGTCGATGTCCAGGTAGCCGCGGACGGGGTGGCCGGGCTTGCCGATCTCGTAGGACTCGTCGGCCTTTGTCCGGTGCTGCGAGCCCACGTCCTCGGGCGTGTAGACGGCAACCGTGCGCAGGCCCAGCTCGTGCCCGGCACGGAAGACGCGGATGGCTATCTCACTGCGATTCGCGACCAGGACCTTATTGATCAAGGTGTCACCCTCCACGACGCGGACCAGGTCGACTCCGGAGCGGCCGTCGACTCGGCGAATTGTCGCAGCATTTTTATCCATGTGCTTCTGTTGATGTATCCGGCCGGCTGCGCGACGGCGCCACGGCACGCCGTCCGACGGTAGGCGGCCTCGGCCGCCAGCAACACCCCGGCGGCGGACGGCCTCAGGAGCCAGTGGCCTCGGCGGGTGGTATCGGCGGGCAGCCTCAGCGGCAGCCCCGGTGGGCACCGGCAGCCGGGTGGGCGTGCCTGCCGCGGCGGCATTACGCGGCCTGGCACGGCTCGACTGGTAGCTACCGAGAGTAATTATATGCTCGTTGGCCGGTGGGCACCGGCGCGCGACGATCCTCCGCGGGCAGGCCCTCGTCGGCGGACGAGCCGCTGCCGGTGGGCTCTCGTCAGCGGACGAGCCGCTGTCAGTGGGCGAGCTTGGTGGCGAAGACGGCGGCCTGGGTCCGGCTTTCCAGCCCGAGTTTGGCCAGCAGGCTGGAGACGTAGTTCTTCACGGTCTTCTCCGCCAGGAACAGGCGGTTGGCGATCTGCCGGTTGGTCAGGCCCTCGGCGATGAGCGCGAGGATGCGGCGTTCCTGCTCGGTCAGGGTGGCGAGCCGCTCGTCGTGGACGGGCTCCTGCTCCGCGCGGCGCAGCGCCCGGGGGGTCACCGCGGGGTCGAGCAGGGAGCGGCCCGCCGCGACCCGCCGCACGGCGTCCACCAGCGCGGTACCGCGGGCCCGCTTGAGGACGTACCCGGCGGCACCCGCCATGATCGCGGTGAACAGGGCCTCCTCGTCGTCGAACGAGGTCAGGATCAGGCAGGCGACGGCAGGGTTGCGGGAGCGGACCTGCCGGCACACCTCGATGCCACTGCCGTCCGGCAGACGCGCGTCCAGCACCGCGACATCGGGCCGGGCGGCGAGGATCGCCCGGTCCGTCCCGTCGGCGTGATCGGCCTCGCCGACCACCTCGATGTCGGGCTCCTCAGAAAGAAGATCACGCAGCCCGCGGCGGACCAGCTCATGATCATCCAGGAGGAAGACCCGGATGGGCGTGGCGCCCACCGTGGCATCGGTGGGCCCGGCCGCGTTCGCAGGTTCTTCTGACACGGTTTTCTCCGCCTGACCGGGTTGTCTGAACCGGACTGCCTGGACTGGGGTGCCTGAAGCGTGCCGCCCGAACTGGGATGTCT
>NZ_CAKKTL010000001.1:0-15606 GCF_920664355.1 Protofrankia sp. CiP1_Cm_nod2 | reverse complement strand
GGACTGGGATGCCTGTAACCGCACGTCATATTCTGCAAACAGATTCTAGCCCGAGCTGGAACGGTTCGACCCGCAGGTCCCGGGTAATCACGAGATGCCCTCCTTTGCCGCGGCCGGCACATACCCCGACACGCCCGGTGGCGGAGCACTGGTAGCGGGCGTGTCGGGCCGGCCGAATCCCCGGTTCCGACCGGCGTGGCGTCGTCACCGGCGTTGCCACCGCGGGTGCCGTCACCGTTGTGCCGTCACCGTTGCCGGCGTGGCTCTCCGCCCAGGGGTGCCCACGGGAGGTGAGCCGGGCCCGGTCAGGCAGCCGGCCGGCGCCCGTGCGAGGGAGGCGGCCCGGGCGCGGGCGCCGGTCAGAGCTGGATCTGCACGCTGCCGCCGAGGAGCAGGACCGGCCAGCTGGTCACGGCCAGCACGAAGGTGGCGAGCTGGGATCCGGTGTGCACCTGGTAGTCCCTGTTGATCGCGACGATGATGCCGACGGCGAACCAGATCAGGGCGGCGAAGGGGACCTGTACCCGGGTACGCATGATGGTCCTTTCCCGGGCCGAGGGGCCCGCGGGGCTCGTGGGGAGCGCGTCCGGGCGGCGGCCCGCACGGGCGTCGTGCCCGGCGCCCCACCGGGACGCCCCATTCCCGATCAGCGGATTGGTCGATCTTTGCTCCCGGTCGGGTGCGCAAACACCTTGTGGGCGTATGTGTCGGCGATGTCTCGTGAGCACCCCGGTGCCGGAAGCGACCGCATCGTCCGGGATGATGCGCTATCGGTTCCGCGAGCCGGCCCGCGGTTGTCACGGTTCGGTTGTCATTGGCTGTCATGCTCCGGTTGTCACGGTCCGGAGTTATCCACATATCTGGAGAGGATGTTGTAGATGGGTCTGGGTAAAGGCGGCGCGGAACCGGGTCCTGCGACCGTCGAACAGGTGGTCAGGATTCTGGAGGAGTATGTGGGTGCTCTGCCCACCACCGATCTGGACGAGCCACACACCGTCACCTTCGTGCGCGCCTGGACGCTGACGCGCATCCTGGGCGGGACCACCTCGTCAGCCGCCGTGTCCGCGGCTGACGCACCGTCGGCTGACGCACCGTCGGAGGGCGCACCGCCAGCCGCCCCGCTGTCAGGCGGCGCGTCGTTGCGGGTCGGCGGCACGGTCGTGCGCCGGTACGCCGCGCGGGAGGAGCGTGCCGACGAGGTCGACGACCAGCGGACGTACGAGCAGCTCGTCGGTGCCGCACAGGCCCTGGCCGCGCGGGGGTTCCCGTCCGAGGAGGTCTACGAGGGCTGGCGGACGGTCGCCATCGACCTGCCCGTGTTGGCCGTGCCGCTTCCCGGCCCGGCCGGAGGTGAACCAGCAGGCGGCGACCAGGCTGGCGGTGAGCCGATAGGGAAGAGCGGCCCGGCCGGGAAGGACTCGGGGAAGAAGACGGGGAAGAAGGCAGGGAAGAAGCGGCGCCTGTGGCGGTCGACGCCGGTTACCGCCTGAACATGCCGACCACCGGCGGGTGGCCCGGCACCGGCCCGGGAGCCCGCCGCCAGGGCGTGTCTGATGGATGTTGGTCGATGCAGGCGTCCGGGCGCCGCCCGCGCGACCGGCCCGGGCCGCCGCGTTCGTCCGTGCCCGTCCACCGCGATGACCGCGGCGGGCGGGGGGACTAGCCCGGCGGCCCGTCCCTTCTTGGGCGTATAGCGTAAAAACACGGCGGGAGTGTCCCGCCGGCCGGCCGGGGGTGCCAGCGGGCCGGCAGCCACCCCCGGCCCGCATCGCCCGGCCGGTCAGGGCCAGGGCATCCGACGGACCCACCACTGGTCGGGCGGCTGGTACCGGGCCGGCCCCGCGGCCCGCAGCTTGCGGACGAACGGCAGGACGGCCAACGCGCCGAAAACGAACCCGACCACATGGGCGCCGTAGGCGACGCTGCCGCCCTCGGCGACACCCATACCGATGAAATAGACATACTGCAGCAGGAACCAGAACCCGAGCACTATCCAGGCCGGCAGCCAGAACGGCAGGAAGAACAGGAACGTGACAAGGCCGATGACCCGCGCCCGCGGGAAGACGACCAGGTAGGCGCCGAGTACGCCGGCCACCGCCCCGGAGGCGCCGATGAGCGTCGTGGTCGAGTCCGACTCGAACAGCGCGAACCCGTAGGTGGCCACGTACCCGCACGCCAGGTAGAAGATCAGATAGAGGAAGCGGCCCATCCGGTCTTCCACGTTGTTGCCGAACACGCCGAGGAAGAGCATGTTCCCGAGCAGGTGCAGCCAGCTCCCGTGCAGGAACATCGCCGTGAGCACCGACAGGACCGGTGGCTTGGTGTACGGCGGCGGCGACTCCTGCTGGCAGAGCACATGGCCCTGCGGATCCACCCCCACGGCCTGACCGGTGAGCGCCTTCGAAGCGGGCCGGTTCTCCAGGATCTCGGTGGGGACCGCGCCCCAGCGGTCGAAGAACCGCTCCTGCTCGCAGACGCTCGCCGGAGTCGTGGTGTCAGCCCCGGCGACCGAGGTCACGACCGGCTCGAAGAACACGAAGACGACGACGTTGACCGCTATCAGCAGCCAGGTGACGACCGGCCGGCGACGCAGCGGGTTGATGTCGTGAATCGGTAGGACCACGCACCCATCCTGCCCGCGCCGCCCGCGTCACCGACAACCGCATCCACCCACCGCCGCCGTCCCGCGTACCCTCACCGCCGACAAGTGGCCGTTGTGATCCCGATGCCGTTCCGGCAGCACCAGAATCACAACGATGATGAAATTCGCGGGCGGCCGGGGTCAGCGCAGGGCGTTCTTGTTGAAGGGCTCGAGCTGTTCGCCGGCGGCGAGGGGGCGGCCGCCCAGGTAGCTGCCGCGCATGTGCCGGCGCACGCCGCCGGGCGGATCCTCGGTGGCGCGGGCGGCGGCGTGCCACAGGTCGCTGTGGTGCAGCAGCACGTCACCGCGGTCGCAGTAGAGCGCCACCTCGCCGGGGATCCTGCCGAAGCCGGCGGGGACGGCGTCCCAGTCCCCGTGGTGGCTGCCGGGCACCGCCCGCAGGAAGCCGTTGGCCGGCGATGTCGCGTCGATGTGGAAGGTCAGCGCCACGCCGGGCCAGATGTCCGACGTCGGCCGGGACTGGTGGTCGCTGTGCCAGCCGATCCGCGTGTAGGTCATCCCGGCGCCGGGGCGGGCGTCCTGGTAGATCACACCATGATCGTCCACGTCGTACAGCCAGTAGCCGTCGCCGAGGATGCGCCGGACGAGCGCGAGCAGGACGGGGTGGCGGATCGCGACCGCGGCGACGGGGGAGAGGTTCGTCACCCCGACGACATAGTGCACGTACGGCGGATGCTCACCGTCGAAGTCGCCGCCGAGATCGTCCCCGGCCCAGGAGCGGTCGAGCTCGCCGGTGCTGATCCGGCGCTGGAGGCCGGCGAGCGCGGCACCGAGCTCAGCCGTCTCCTCCTCGCCGAACAGCCCGCGGACGATCACGAAACCGTCGCGGTCGAAGTCCGCGGCCAGCCCCGTGATCGTCTCCGATGCCTCGGGCGTCTCCGACAACGTGTCGACACCGTTCGTCATACGGCCATCATGCAGTGCGGGTACTGGGTCGGGGCCGCTCACGGCGGACGTCGGAGAGCCAGGGCCTACCGATACTGGCGGTGCTCGTCGGGACGCTGGGTGTTGCGGTTGAGCCACAGGGGCGTGAGGAGGACGATGAGGCCGGCGGCCACACCGACCTGCAGGATGTGGCGTATCCAGTCGAAACCGCCGGTGTGGCGGACACCGAGCACACTGGCGATGATGTTGCCCACCAGCGCGCCGACGATGCCGACGACGATCGTGAGCCACAGCGGGATCCGCTGCGGCCCCCGGACGGCCAGTCGTGCCAACAGGCCGATCACGAGGCCGGCAAGGATGATCCAGATCAGTTGAAACATGGTGGCCTTCCCCGGTGGGAGTCGTTGTCACCAGTAACTGTCACCAGCCGTTGTCACCAACGGTGGGATTATCTCCACGCGGCTTCCTCGCAAACGCCGATGGTCCGTTGCCGCCTGTCCATACCGCGACAGCCGGCCGCCATGACCACCGCGGGACATGCCGTCCACCCAGCCGTCACATCCGCCGCGGATGCTCAGACGGCCAGGAGCGCGCCGGGATCGGCGGTGGGCCGTGGGCCGGTACGGGCGGGACGGCGTACGCCGTATGACGCGTGATGGACGGGGCACGGTAGACATGGCGTATGGGGCATCGTCCGCGGCATCGTCCGGAGGGAGACACGTCGGCTCGGTACGCCGATGTGGGGGAGCTGCTCGCCGACGACCGGGCGCATGTCTGGCATCCGTACGCGTCGGCGACCGACCCGCTGCCGGTGTTCCCGGTGGCGTCCGCGTCCGGGGTGCGGCTGCGGCTGGCCGACGGGCGGGAGCTGATCGACGGCATGTCGTCGTGGTGGGCCGCCATCCACGGCTACGCCCACCCGGTCCTGGACGCGGCGGTGCGCGACCAGCTCGACGACATGGCCCATGTCATGTTCGGCGGGCTGACCCACGCGCCCGCGGTGACGCTGGCCCGCACCCTGGCCGAGATCACCCCGCCGCCGCTGACCAGGGTGTTCTTCTGCGACTCCGGTTCGGTCTCCGTCGAGGTCGCGATCAAGATGGCGTTGCAGTACGCGCGGGGCCGGGGACGCCCCGGGCGGACGAGGCTGCTCACCGTCCGCCGGGGATATCATGGGGACACCTCCGGCGCGATGGCCGTGTGCGACCCGGACACCGGCATGCACCATCTGTTCACCGGCCTGCTGCCGCGTCACCTCTTCGCCGAGGCGCCGCGGCCGGGCTTCGACGAGCCCTGCGAGGACGAGCACGTCGCCGGTATCGCCCGGCTGCTCGACGAGCACCAGCACGAGATCGCCGCGGTGATCTGCGAGCCGGTGGTGCAGGGCGCCGGGGCGATGCGCTTCTACGCCCCGGGCTGGCTGGCCCGGCTGCGCGAGCTGTGCGACGCCTACGGCATCCTGCTCATCGCCGACGAGATCGCGACCGGGTTCGGACGCTCGGGGGAGCTGTTCGGCTGCAACCACGCCGGGATCAGCCCGGACATCATGTGCGTCGGCAAGGCCATGACCGGGGGATACCTGTCGATGGCCGCAACCCTGTGCACGGACGAGGTGGCGGCCGGGGTGTGCGGGTCCGAGGCGGGCGTGTTCATGCACGGGCCGACGTTCATGGGCAACCCGCTGGCCGCGGCGGTGGCGAACGCCAGCATCGGCCTGCTGCTGTCCGGGCCGTGGCGGCGCCGGGTCGGTGATCTGCGGACCTGGCTGGCCGAGGGGCTCGCGCCTGCCCGCGCGCTGCCCGGTGTCGCCGACGTGCGGACACTGGGCGCGATCGGGGTGATCGAGACCCGGGAGCCGGTCGACATGCGGGTGATCCAGCCGCTGCTGGTGGAGCTGGGGGTCTGGGTGCGTCCGTTTGGCCGGTTGGTGTACGCAATGCCCCCATACGTCATGACGCGCCCAGACGTCGCCGCGCTGACCGCCGCCATGGTGGAGGCGGTCGCCCGCACCACCTGATGATCTAACCGCTTGACCTGCGGCAACGGGCCCGCCGGAACGGTTGTGTGCCGTATCGGGGCCATCTTCTCGGGCATCGTCCGACGGTTCCCGACACAGGGACAACATCGAAGTGGTTGCGGTCGCCGGGCCACCCTCCGTACTCTTTGCTTCTGTTGGTGACTGTGAGTAGCAGGCCGGTGCGAATCAAACCGGAACGAGGCGAACGGGAGGAAGGTCGGCCCACCATGATGTCCCGCATTTTGTTACCTCCTCTCCGGGGAACGGTGCCTCTGTGGGGAACGGCGAATCCGGGGAAAACCGCGCATCCCGCTGGAACAACGGCGCACGGCACGCCCGCGCCGGCGGGCTCCACCGCCGGCGGAACGGACATGTGCCCGCCACCTTGTCCGCCATGTCCGCCATCCCGTCCACCGTCGCGCTCCCCCTCTCAGCCATCCCCTCAGCCGCCCTCCCCGTTCCCCTCCCAGCCAGCGCCCCAGCCGTCCTCCCGGCCACCATCCCAGCCGCCGTCGCCTCGGCCGGCCCGCTCGTCCCGGCCGTTCCCGCCATCCCAGCCACTGGCACCCGGGCTGTCCCGGCCGTCGCAGCCGCCCCAGCGGCCGTCCCAGGAGCGGCGGTTCCGGGGATTCGTGCGGCGGTTCTGGCGGCGTGGGGGAAAGGCCGCCCGGCAGGCCGGTGAACGGCTGGTCGAGTGGGTGTCGCATTTTGTGCTGTGGAGTCTGCCGCCACGGCTTGTCCGTTATCTCGTCGCCGTCGACGTACTGTGTCTGGTAGTTGTCCTTGTCGGCCTGTTCGGGCTTTCCTTCAGGTTTGCCGACCTGTTCACGTTCGGGGCGTTCGTTCTGCTCGGCCGGCTGGCCATGGAAACGTCCCGGCATCTCGGTGTGCCCGGTCTCCGGAAGGACGAGCCGCACCGGGACCTGCTGTCGAACTGGACCCTGCCGGTCACACTTCTTCTCCCACCGCTGTACGCCGCCGTCCTGCACATACCCCTGCACTGCCTTTTCCGTTCCCGCGGCCAGCCGGCCGCGCAGCCCAGGTACCGGCAGGTCTTCAACGCGGCGGCGCTGGGCGTGTCGGGTTTCTGCGCGGCCGGCGTGCACCGGGCGCTCGCCCCGCCCCAGGGGCCGTACCGGATCGACACCCTGGTGGGCTCGTCCGGACGTATCGGCGCGCTGTTCGTGGCGGTGTTCACCTACACGGTGCTCAACCGTGTCCTGCTGCGCGGCATGCTGTGGTGCGCGCATCCGAGATCGGCGCAGCCGGCCCGCCGCCCGTTCGCCGGCGGCAGGCGGGAGACGTTCGCCGTCGACGCCGCCGAGATGTGTTCCGCCATCGGCCTGGCCGTGCTGTGGACCGCGCATCCCCTGCTCATGCTCACCGCGACACCGCCCGCGCTGCTGCTGCAACGCAGCCTGCTGCACGCCGAACTGCTCCAGGCGGCCCGCACCGACGCCAAGACCCGGCTGGCCAACCCGGCCTACTGGCGTGAGACGGTGGAGAAGGAGGTGGCGCGAATCCGGCGCTCGGGCCGTCCGATGTCCGTGCTCATCGTGGACATCGACCATTTCAAGAAGGTCAACGACCAGTTCGGCCATCTTGCCGGCGACGCCGTTCTCATGTGTGTCGCGGACGCGCTGCGCGCCGCCACCCGGCCTCGTGACCTCGTCGGCCGGTTCGGCGGCGAAGAATTCGTGATCATGCTGTGTGACACCGACCTCGACGGCGCCGCCCGGGCCGCCGACCGGATCCGCCGCCAGGTGGCCGGGATGCGCTGCCGGGCGGACAGCCACGCCGCCGGCGTGGTCTGCGTGTCCGTGACCGTCTCGGTCGGGGTGGCCACCGCCACCGGCGCGGACGTGGAGCTGGCCGCCCTGCTGGAGACGGCGGACGCGGCGCTCTACCGGGCCAAGGCCGACGGCCGCAACCGCGTCCGGCTGGCCGCCGGCCTCACCTCCCAGACCGCGCGTGAAGAAGCCGCTTGGTCTGCTCCCCATCGTGCGTGACTTCCTGGCTCGTCTGGACGTGGCCGGGATCGTGGGCCGGCTCTGCCCGATCCACGAGGACGCGATGATCACCCATGGTCAGGTCGTGGCCGCGCTGACCGCGCCCGGCGCGATCGTGCACGTCGAGGACTGGGCCCGGGCGTGGGCATGGGCGTCACAGGCACGGCGCGTGCTGAACATTCTCACTGATTTCACTGAGACGCCTGACGAGTGCTTTTTCTGCCTCTGGGAAGGAACTGCGGGTGTCATCCTGTCGGCAGCCCAGCGAAAAGGCCCGCTGGTAACCGTTCCGCACCGCCGATATGTCCTTTTTACCGGTCCCCTCAGGGACTACATCGACGCCGCCGATGGACCAGCGGTTTGTCCCGGTCTTCCTTCCGGGCCTTTCTGGGTCGCGCCCCTGACAGCTCGCGGTCGAGTCCGGGTGGGCTTACCCGGTGGCTGCGGTGGTGGTGTTGCGCAGCAGCAGCATCGTGGTCACCGGCCCGACCCCGCCCGGGACCGGGGTGAGAGCGCCCGCCACGGACGCGACCGCGTCGGCGTCCACGTCGCCGACCAGACCGGCCTCGGTGACGTTCGTCCCCACGTCGATGACGACGGCACCCGGCCGGATGAACCCCTTGCCGATCATCTTGGGACGGCCGACGGCGGCCACCACGACATCGGCCTCGTGCACGACCGAGAGCAGGTCTGCCGTACGGGAGTGGCAGATCGTCACCGTGGCGTCCTCGGCCAGCAGCAGCAGGGACGCGGGCTTGCCGACCACCGGGCTGCGCCCGATGACCACCGCGCGGACACCGGCGAGCTTGACGTCACCGCGGTGCAGGATCTCCAGCACCGCGGCGGCGGTGGCCGGCGCGAAACACGGCAGGCCCAGGGCCAGCCGGCCCAGGCTCAGCGGGTTCATCCCGTCGACGTCCTTGTGCGGCGGGATACGGCTGCCGACGTCCTGCGCGGACAGGCCCGGGGGCAGCGGGGTCTGCACCATCAGGCCGTGCACCTCGTCGTCGGCGGCCAGCCGGTCGACCGTGGCGACGAGCTCGGCGGCGTCCCCGGACAGCTCGTGGACGACGCAGTGGACCCCCACCTTCGCCGCGCCACGTTCGATCACCCTGACGTAGGACCGGGCCGCCGGGTCGGTGCCCGGCAGGACCACGGCCAGCGTCGGCACCCGGCCGGCCTCGCGCAGCCGTTCCACCTCGTCGACGACGCCCCGGCCGATCTCCGCGGCCATGGCCCGTCCGTCCAGCAGCTTCATGATCCGATCCGTTCCCCGACGGCGCGCACGATGCCGTCCGCCGTAGCCACAGAGGTCAGATGGCCGGCGAGGGCGGCCGTGGCACGCTCGCGCGCGGCCGTGTCCGTCATCGCCGCCGTGTTCACCCGTACGTTGATCGCCGCGCTGTCCAGCGCGGCGCGTGCGCTGGCGGCGGCCACCCCGACATCGCTGAGGACGTTGACGTTCGCGCCGTCGATGATCGACGTGCACAGCCCGACCACGGCCGCCGCGACCGCCGCGGTGTGCAGCGGCACCTCGGCCGCGGTGACCAGCGCGGCCTGGATCGCCTGGCTGCGGGCGGCCCGTTCCTCGCCGGTGCCCTTCGGCAGCTTGTACGCGTCGCTGACCGCGGCGAACGCGCGGGCGTCGGCGCCGGCCAGCGCCAGCGCCTCGGCGCGGGCCTTGTCGGCGTCGAGCCGGGCGGAGAGCATCGTCGCCTCGTGCTCGGCGTACCGGGGCTTGCCGATCGTGAGATTGCAGACCATGCTCACCAGCGCCGCGCCGAGGGCGGCCTGCAGCGCCGCGGCCGCGCCACCACCCGGCGCGGGCGCGGGGGAGGCCAGCTCGGCGAGGAACCCCGCCATTGTCTCGTCGTCCACGGCACCCTCTCTCACCTGCTGACTCTGCCTGTCCGCCGGCCGCGTGTCATCACGACGTCGCACATCCGGTGAACTTCCCACGGCCGGCCGCACTGCACCGTAGCAAGCCCGCTGCTTGTCGGCCCAACAGCCACAGCCTTCCACCCCTACCGCCCCACGGGCCCTACCGGCTCCCTCCCGCGCCTGATCCTTGCGGGTACTTCGGGGGGAGGGGAGAGGCTTCGGGGAGGGGAGAGGATGGAGTCATGCGGCGGCTGAGCCGGGGAGCCGGGCCGTGCCGGGCAGCTGCCGGAGCGGGCCGTTGCGGCCGCCGGGGAGGTCGGTGACGATCTCTATGCTGGTTGGCCGCTTGAAGGTGGCGAGGCCGGCCTCGCAGCGCTCCACGAGCTCGGCCACGAGCAGGGGATCGGGGCCGTTCGCCGGGACGACCAGCGCGACGGGCACCTCGCCGAGCACGGCGTCCGGCCGGCCCACCACCACCGCGCGGCGCACCCGCGGGTCGGCGAGCAGGACCTCCTCGACCTCACGGGGGGAGACCTTCTCACCACCACGGTTGATCATGCCGTCGCCGCGGCCGGTGAGGTAGAGGTAGCCGTCGGTGTCCGTGAAGCCGGTGTCGCCGGTGTCCAGCCAGCCGTCCGGGGTGAAGCTGTCAGCGCCGGCCGGGCCGGCGTAGGCGCGGATGACCCCGGGGCCGCGGATCTGCACCCGCCCGGCCTCCTGCGGCGGGCACGGCATCGCCTCGTCGTCGACGACACGCACCTCGCTGCCCACCGGCAGGCCCACCGAGCCGGGCTTGCCGGCCCCCCGCGGGGGGTTCGCCGTGATCAGGCCGCCGGCCTCGGCCATACCGTAGGTTTCCAGCACCGGGACGCCGGTGGCCTCCTCGAACGCCTGTAACACGGGGACAGGCAGGGGAGCGGAGGCGGACCGGACGAACCGGACCCGGCAGTCGCGGGCCTGGGCGGCACGCGGATCCATGGCCAGCAGGGCCACGACCGACGGGACCCCGTTGATCCAGGTCACCTGGTGATTTCTGATCATCGTCCAGAATCCGCGGCGGCGGAACCGGCGGTCGAGGACGAGGGTGCCTCCGCCGCACAGGGTGGCGAGCAGCCCGGTCACCTGCGCGTTGACGTGGATCAAGGGGAGCGGGTTGTAGCCGGTGTCCGTCCGGGTCAGCTGGTGGTGGCGCGCGGCGGCGGCGGCCACGTGTGCGAGCTGCCCGCCGTCGAGGAAGATCTCCCTGGTCGCTCCGGCCGTCGACGAGTCCGTCGAACTCGTCAGCAGGACGCCGCCGGACAGCCGGCAGCGTGCGCCACCGTGGCCGGCGGCACTGGGGGATGACGTGACGGTGTGCCCGGTGGTCAGCCGTGGGCTGAGCTGGCGGAGGGCGCAGGTGGGGGGCAACGGCCGGTCGGTGACCACGAGATCGGGGCGGGTCCGCGCCAGCGCCCGTTCCAGTTCCGCGGGCGGGGCGTCGGGATCCAGGGGGACCGCGTGCCTGCCGCTCACCAGGACGGCGAGGAAGACCACGGCGAAGTCCAGGGGATCCGACACGAGGATCGCGATCCGCCCCCGCGGCCGCGGGCCGTGCGCGTCCAGATCGGTCTGCCAGCGCTGAACGAGGGCAGCCATTTCGCCGTAGGTGACCGAGCGGTTGCCGCGAGCCTCCCTGAGGTACACCTGCCCCGGTTGTTCCCTGCCGCGTACACCCAGCCACCCGGTCACGGATGTCACTTTCACCACCACCTTCGCCGGCTTCCGTGTAAATACGCCTCACCCGGTGCCGGAGGATTTCTGACCACGTTCCCGATACCTCTCTCCGCAAAACACCCCAGACCGCTATATCAGTTTCCGGCGGGCTGATGTGACGTTACCCGGGGTGTTGCTGGTCACATATGGACCGGGGGAGAAACGGCGGCTTCCGTGTGTCACCCGGTAATAAGCCCCCTGAGCCGAACGCCCTGTCCCGCAGGTGTTCCCGCCGGACGCGACAGTGGTCCCGCCCCTGTGGCGGGATGAGCATATCCCGCCGGGAGCGGGCCACCGTGGCCGCTTGCGCACACCCGTCGTCCGCCTGGTTGTCGTCTGCCGCCCGGCGCCGTCCGGAGTACGGCCCGCCCGTCACGACGGATGACAGCGGATGACGGATGACGGCGGGCGAACAATCCCGCATCTCCGCCGTCAAATGCCGCCCTGGCCGTCGCTCCGGTGCCGAATAGCCGGCTTCGGGCCGCGCTGGTCCGGGGGAGGGTGTTTCCAAGACATTGTTCCGCGGACGCGCCCGCGGGAAACAGGTCCACAGGGCCCGGGTGGCCCAATCCGTTCGCGGCGGCCGACCGGCGTTGTGGCCGGGTGCCAGGCCTCGCGAGGGATGTTCCTGGTGTGTCGAGTGTGTGCCTGGTGCGCCGAGCGACGGACAGCGACGGGCACGGCAGAACGGATGCGGCAGGGGCGCGGCGGGCCGGCGGGGATCATGAGGCGGACGGCCGGTGGGGGCGGGGCCCACTCGTTCTACTTGACATAATGTCGATTATCGGCGCTACGGTGCCGTGCGGGGGAGGGGCGGCGGCGGGCGGAGCGGCACGGGGTGCGCGTCCGCCGCGCCGGCGCCTACGTCCGTCGGGTTCTCCCGGATGCTCCTATGGATGTCAGGCGGGGTTCTCCGGCGTTGGCTCGAGGTCGAGCGCGAGCGAGTTCATGCAGTAGCGCTGGCCGGTCGGCGCCGGGCCGTCGTCGAAAACGTGTCCGAGATGTGACCCACAGCGACGGCATCGGACCTCGGTGCGGGTCATGCCGTGGGAGTGGTCCTCGACCAGTTCCACCGCGTCCGCCACCTTGGGCTCGTAGAAGCTCGGCCAGCCTGATCCGGAGTCGTACTTGGTGGACGAGTCGAACAATGTGTTCCCGCATGCCCCGCAGCGGTAGACGCCGGTTTCCTTGCTGTATGTGTAGGCGCCGCTGAAGGGTGGTTCGGTGGCGGCGTTGCGCAGGATGGCGTACCGCTCCGCAGGGAGTTCCTTGCGCCACTCCTCCTCGGTCTTGACGACCTGGTGTGTTGCCACGGTGACCTCCTTGTCGTCGCTCATGCCAGGCCACTCCCCTCTTCTGCTGGTGTGGGACGTTTCACGCGGCGGATTCGTTCCCCGAGGGCTGTCGCCCGGCGGTCCGCCGGGTCCGCGCCGGCGGGGGGACGGGTGGTGAGCAGGCCCGCCTGGACGGCGCTGGTGGCGGCGGTCAGTGCCGCCGCCACGGCCGGTGCCCAGGCGATGTCCCGGCGGGCGCCGGCGTTGAGCAGCACGGCCGCGTCGGCCGTGTCGATCAGCGCGCCCGCCCGCAGCCAGCCGCGTGTCGGTGGGCCGTCGCGCCGCAGCAGGGACGTGAGCAGGCCGGCGCCGACGGCGATGTCGCGGGCGGCGGCGAGCCGGGTGATCCACGCCGTCCGTTCGGCGGTGACCCGGTCCACGCCGGCGAGGCGCGCGAATCTGGCGGGACGTGTCAGCAGTCCGACACCAAGCGCGCAGCGGGCCGTCCCGAGAAGAGCCGCTTGCTGACTGTACGTAAGAGAAGATGGCTTAATCATGATCATCTTTATACCTTATGTGAGCGCGATCTCGTTGCCGGCCTTGTCCCCAAGGGAACGTCCCACAGATCCCGGGCGTTGATGAGTCTGAGTTCCTCACTGGTATCGACGCTCGGGAGGGTTTTCATGGGCGAGCGCATCCTGCGAGGCAGCCGTCTAGGTGCAGTCTCCTACGAGACGGACCGCAGCACCGAACTCGCGCCCCGCCAGACCGCGTCCTACGACTGCCCGAACGGCCACCAGTTCACCATGCCTTTCGCTGCCGAGGCCGAGGTCCCGGCAGTCTGGGAGTGCCGTGTCTGTGGTGCCGGATCGGTCATCGTCGACGGCGAGGTCCCGGAGCCGAAGAAGAGCAAGCCCCCGCGCACGCACTGGGACATGCTGATGGAGCGGCGTACCACCGACGACCTTGAAGAGGTACTGGCTGAGCGGCTCGCGGTCCTGCGGGGCACCGGGCAGGACCGGCGCTCCGCCTGACACGTCTGCCGTAGCGACACCCACGCGTGTGGCCCGTCCGGAGATCGTCCGGGCGGGCCACACGCGTGTCGCCCCGCTCTCATGCCGAGGCACCTGTCGTCGACCGTTCCTGGTCCTGGTGTTCCTCGGCGCTCTCCCGGGCCGCGGGCAGCGGTAGCGGGCCGGTGTCCCCGCCAGGGTGCGCGGCCTGTCCGTCCCGGCTGCCCTGGCTGTCCTGTCCGTCCCGGCCCACCGTGGCCTCGCTCCCGCCGTTCTGCCGCCGGGCAGCGCTGCGTCCGCCGGCCGCGGCCGGCCGGTCGCGCAGGGAGCGCACCGCCCACCAGGTCACCCGCCACAGCGCCTCCCCCACGACGGCCCGGTTCATCTTCGACTGTCCGCGTTCGCGCTGGACGAAGGTGATCGGGACCTCGCGGAGCCGGAACCCCGACCGCCACGCCTGCCAGGCCAGGTCGACCTGGAAGCAGTACCCCTGCGACGCGACCCGGTCGAGATCGCGGCTGCGCAGGACCTCGGCCCGGTAGGCCCGGAAGCCCGCGGTCGCGTCGGCCAGCGGCATGCCGAGGGCGGTCCGCACGTACGCGTTGGCGCCGCGGGAGAGCAGCAGCCGGGACCGCGGCCAGTTGCGCACCTCTCCCCCGGGCACCCAGCGTGAGCCGATGACCAGGTCGGTTTCCCGCAGGGCGGTGAGCAGGCGGGGCAGTTCCTCCGGCTGGTGCGAGCCGTCGGCGTCCATCTCGACCAGGATGCCGTAGCCGCGGCCCAGCCCCCAGGTGAAGCCGGCCACGTAGGCCGCGCCCAGCCCCTCCTTGGCCGGCCGGTGCAGGACGTGGACGCGCGGGTCGGCGCTGGCGAGCTCGTCGGCGAGCTGGCCGGTGCCGTCCGGGCTCGCGTCGTCGATGACCAGCACGTCCACGTCCGGATTGGCCGTCCGGAGCCGGTTGACCGTGTCCTGAAGGTTCTCCCGCTCGTTGTAGGTGGGAACACACACGAGAACGCGCTCGCCGTCCACGCGGCTCCTTTCGGTGTCGCCAGCGCTGTCGTCGGCGGGGCCGCCGCCCGCCTGCCCGTACTGTTCCCGCCGGTGTCCGGCGATCCGGCCGGGCCCGGCGGCCTGTCGGGGCGGCGTCCGTCCAGCCCGTAGGCCGAACGCTACAGCGGCCACTCCGATCATCACCAGGAGCGTCTCCGGGAGGCTACCGAGCCGGTCCGCGACCGTACGCCCGGTACGCAGCGGCAGCGCGGCGGTCAGGACGGCCGCCTGGTACAGCCCGGACCGCGCGAGGATCCGGCCGTCGGGCATGACCATCGCGCTCTGGCCGCTGGTGGACGCCTGGACCGCGGCCCGCCCGTGTTCGACCGCGCGCAGCCGGGTCATGGCCAGCTGCTGCTCGCTTTCGCCCCGGCGTCCGAACGAGGCGTTGTTGGTCTGCACGACCAGCAGCCGCGCGCCGGCGTCGACGGTGGCGCGCACGAGGCCGTCGTAGGCCACCTCGAAGCAGATGACGTCACCGATGGTGATCCCGCGGATGGTCAGGGCCCCGGTCGTGGTGCCGTGGACGAAGTCGTTGGGCATCTCGGTGGCGAACCGGCTGACCAGCTTCTCCAGGACGGCCCGGCCCGGCAGGTACTCGGCGAACGGCACCGGGTGCTGCTTGACGTACATCTGCCCGGTCCAGCCGGTGTCGTCCCACACCAGGGCGGCGTTGCGCACCTTGCGCGGGCCCGGCCCGTCGAGGACCGCGCCGACGAGGACGGGAGCGCCCGCCGCCCGCGCGGCCCGGTCCAGCAGGGCGGCGGCGCGGGGGTCGGCGAGCGGGTCGACGTCCGAGGCGTTCTCCGGCCACAGGACCAGATCGGGCTGTGGGACCCGGCCCGCCGCCACGTCCGCGGCGAGCTGTTCGGTCCGCGTGACGTGGTTGGTGGTGACCTGGAACATGCGGCCGAGTGCCTCCAGCCCACCGGCCCGCGGGACGTTGCCCTGCACCGCGGCGACGTTCGCCGTGCCGGCCTGCGCCGCGGTCGGCAGCGGTACCGCCAGGCCCAGCAGGGTCACGGCGGCGGCCGCGGCCAGCGGGCGGGCTGTCGCCACGGC